>JALYOD010000012.1 GCA_030857065.1 bacterium
TTCTGACATTGCAGAAGCCGTCGCCGAAATAAGAAGAATTAAACTCCCAGATCCTAAAGTGCTCGGCAACGCTGGGAGCTTCTTTAAAAATGTTTTTGTGTCAAAAGAAAAATTAGAAGAGCTTTTGAAAAATTATCCTGAGATGCCGTATTTTGAAGAGAAGGCGGGGGGTGGGGATAAAGAAAAAATAACTCAATACAAAATCCCCACCGGTTGGCTTATCGAGTCTTGTGGTTTCAAAGGACAAAAGAGTGTAAAATTCGGCAATGTGGGAATGCATGAAAAGCAAGCATTGGTATTGGTGAATTATGGTGGTGCCACTAGCAAAGAAATATATGATTTTGCACTACACGTCATCTCTGCCGTCGAGGCCAAATTCGACATCACCATCACTCCCGAGGTGAATCTTATATAATTTTGACTTTAGGTGAATTGGTGTATAATGGGTTTATTAGCAATTAAGAGATTTAACATATTATAAAATGGAAAATAACAATAAAAATATGGTTTGGTGGGTTATAATAGTTTTATTAGTGGTAGGAGGTTTGATATATATAACCGTTAACAAAAATCCTGAGAATTCTAAAGAAGAGGGTCTTGAAGAAAATAAAAATCTTTCTAATTTAGATACAAACGAAGCTCCGATAGTTGGAGATACATTAAAAGATAACGTTACAGTAGACACAACAACTCCTGCAACAAACAATACAAACAAAGTGATTATACAAAATGGTTTGAAAATAACAGTATTAAAAGAAGGTACAGGTATACCTGCTAAATCTGGCGACACTGTGGCTATGAATTACACCGGCAAATTAACCAATGGCACAATTTTTGATTCCAATGTTTTGGCAGAGTTTAAACATGTGCAACCATTCCCATTTACTATTGACGCTGGTGAAGTCATCAAGGGTTGGGATTTGGGTGTGATTGGTATGAAAGTAGGCGAGAAGAGAATTTTGGAAATATCCCCAGAGCTTGGTTATGGTTCTCAAGCAGTAGGTGGAGTAATTCCTGCCAATTCTACACTTATATTTGAAGTCGAATTATTAGCTATTAAGAAATAAATTATTTTATGGAAATAAAAATTGAAAATCATAAGAACTTGCACAAAGCCCTCGTTGTTTTTCTAACAGTATTGTCTATCTTTGTGGTTGTTAAGACTTTGCATTCTTTTAAAGAAGATAGATGGAATGGAAAAGATGGAGGAATAGAGAGTACTATTATCATTAGTGGTCATGGTGAAATGAAAGCTGTACCAGATATTGCTACTATTTCTTTCTCTATTACCAAAGAAGCAAAAACAATCAAAGAAGCACAAACACAAGTTACTGAAATAGAAAAGAAAGTATTAGAAGTTTTGAAAACAAACAAGGTAGATGATAAAGACATCAAAACAACCAATTCTTCTTTTTACCCAAAATACAAATATGATTACAAAGGAGCTTACTATCCACAAAACAGCACTATCTCTGGATATGAAGTGACTGAAAATATCGAAGTCAAAATTCGTGACATAGATACTACTGGTGCCTTGATAGAAGGACTCGGCGCTATTGGTGTCAACAATCTTCACGGCCCTAACTTTGCTATAGACGAAGAGGATGATTTGAAGGACGAGGCTCGCAAATTGGCTATCGATGATGCTAAAGATAAAGCACAACAATTAGCGAAAGATTTGGGAGTACGATTAGGCAAAATAGTGTCTTTTAGCGAAAATAGTAACTATCCTATAATATATGCCAAGAATGAATCTTTGGTTGATTCTGCACAATCATCTGCTCCAGAGCTTCCAAAGGGTGAGAATACCATATCTTCTAATGTGACTATAACATACAAGATACGCTAAAAATTTGACTATTTTATAAAAAAAGAGTATATTTAAAGAAGCCCTTTCGGGGCTTTTTTAAGAGAATTTTTTAATTTTATGAAATTTATAGAATATTTAAAGGAAACAAAAACTGAATTAAAGCATGTCGTTTGGCCAACAAGGAATCAGACTCTTTTTTATACACTTATTACTATAATATTGTCTATACTCATAGCCTATTTCTTAGGTTTCTTCGACTTCTTGTTCTCACAAGGATTAAGCAAATTATTATCTTTTTAAAATTAACTTTTAACTATTATGTCCAAACAAGAAACAGAAGGAGTTAGAAATTGGTATGCTATTCACACCTATGCAGGTTATGAAAATGTCGTGCTCAAAAATCTAAAGCAACGCGTGGACTCTCTGGCTGTGCATGACAAAATATTCAACGTCATAGTTCCTGTTGAAAAGAAAATAAAAATTAAAGCTGGCAAAAGAGTAGAAGTAGAAGAGAAGATATATCCAGGTTATGTGTTGGTGGATATGATAGTCACTGACGATTCTTGGTATGTAGTACGCAATACTCCTCGTGTTACAGGATTCGTAGGAGCAGGAGTCAATCCAGTCCCACTCAAAAAAGAAGAAGTTGAATATTTGTTTAAGAAAATGGATGGCGGCACTATCAAGCACAATATAGATATAGCCATCGGGGAGAGTGTGCGTATTGCAGATGGTCCATTTAAAGATTTGGAAGGCAAGGTAGACAATGTGGATCAAGAACGTGGCAAGATCAAAGTCCTTGTATCAATGTTCGGTCGCGAAACACCAGTCGAGCTAGACTTCTTGCAAGTTAAGAAAATATAAGTTAATCTGTAGAAACAATACAATTATATGTCAAAGAAAATAACAAAGAAAATTAAATTACAAATCATGGCAGCCAAGGCAACTCCTGCTCCACCATTAGGGCCTGCATTGGGACAAGCTGGTATTAACATCGGGGACTTCGTCACCAAGTTCAATGCTGCTACAGCCAAAATGGCTGGAGACAAAGTCGGTGTACTTATATACGTATACGAAGACCGCAGTTATGATTTTATTATCAAAACTCCTCCAGCTACAGGGCTTATACTCAAAGCTGCAGGTATAGAAAAGGGTAGTAGCAAGAATGTATCTTCGAAAGTAGGCAAGATAACCCGTGCTCAAGCGCTAGAAATAGCAAAAAAGAAACTTGGGGATTTGAATGCCAAAGACGATGAGGGTATGATAGCCATCATCGCAGGATCTGCTCGATCTATGGGTATAGAGGTAATTTAATAAAGATTAAAAAAGCAATGGGAAAAAAAATTCCATATTTAACTAAGCTTGTTACAAAACTTGCGCCAAAATTTGGTGCGCGAGTCGTGGTAGAGCCAGAGTGGCATTATGCTGCGCAGATTATTTATCCAAATGGAGTTGTAAGGTCGCTCAAATTTTATTCTTTAGATTTAAATAATGTCGCATCCTCCGACATTGCCAAGGACAAAGATTTTGCCAAATTTTTCTTAAAGAAAAATAATTTCCCTGTAGCTAAAGGTATAACTATTTTCGACCAATCTTGGGCGACGGTAATAGGTAGTGACCGTACCATAAAATCTATAAAAAAATATGCATCTAAATTGGGCTATCCGCTGATAGTCAAGCCCAATAGCAAGAGTCAGGGAGCTGATGTTTTTTTAGTGCACAATGAAATTGAATTGAAAAAATCTTTATATACAATTTTCAAAGGTGACAAAGTGGCTATAATAGAAGAATATATGCCCGGCGCTGACTATCGCATTGTAGTGTTGGACGGGGAAGTTATATCTGCATACGAACGCATAGCGCTCTCGGTAATAGGGGATGGCAAGAAAAGTATCAAACAGCTTTTGATAGACAAGCAAAAACACTTTGACTCCTCAGAACGAGACACAAAGATAAATCCTAAAGATACTAGGATAAAAGCTAAATTAAAAACTCTAGGGTATACACAAAGAAGTATTTTGAAAAAAGATGAGAAAATATTTTTGTTAGATAATGCAAATCTATCCACGGGTGGGGACTCAGTGGATGTCACAGACACAATTCATAATGATTATAAGAAAATAGCGATAGACATAACAGCTAAGATGGGCCTGAGGATTTGTGGAGTGGATATAATGGTGAGGAAAGGAGATATTACTAAAAGCTTAAAGAATTCTAAATACTTTGTTTTAGAAATAAATGCCGCTCCAGGGCTCGATCATTATGTCACGACTGGTAAAAAGCAAAAGGTCATAGTAGAAGCAATGTATCTCAAAATTCTAAAGGCACTCGGGAAAAAAGACCAGGTGGAGTAGGGGGGGGGTTTACTTTTTAGACAAAATGTTGTAAGGTGAGAAAGAACATATTCTTTCAAAAACAATTTTTTTAACGTAAAAAAATTCATATCTATGAAAATGAAAACACATTACCTTATTTTCCTATTTTGTATCTCCGCGTTCGCCCAAAAGGCTCGAGCGCAAAATTTTGATACTTGCATCTATATCACCTGTAAAGAAGAGGTGAATATGTTGCAAGTATTTGGACCATTACCGTATCCAGAAAAAATAGATACAGATGTGGTGGAAATTCAGACTTTGCCATGTTTTCGTTTAAACTTGGTACAACCTAGAAGTTTCAATGGGCTTTGCGCTCAAGGAAATTTTTCGATCTCAAATGGGAATAGTTGCAACTTTGAAACAGTCCCTAAGGCTAGTTGTGTTGCGCAAGATAGCTCTACAAAAGGGGCAAATCTTTATTTCGAAACCAAACACAAAACTATTTTGAGTAACTTTATGGTGAATTATGTTTTACCAATTAAAAATACCCAAAGTTATCCACAGAACCAACCAAACTTACCAAAGCAATTAGTAGCTAAGCTGTTAGATGCAAATGGCAATGTTTTGGCTCGTAAGGCAGTTAACCTCATCACGAGTTATCCCAAAGACACATCTTGGTGGATAAATTTTGATTTTGATATTCACCTCGATCCAAACAAAAGTTTCAATCTTTTAGTCTTTGGTAGAGATCCGCTCTATACGAATAATCCTCAGAATGTCCCACTTTGGGATTTCTATGGATTCAAAGCTGAATTTCTTTGTTCAGCTCGGGGTCAATTTTGTGATTGGGGTGTTCCTAAGAAAATTGCAGAATACCGCGGTTGCCCCAAAGAGCAGTTTTACAGATGGATTTCGAGTTGTGGAGACACGACTACGATAAAGTTTGTAATCACTGATCGTGAGGCTCCTGTGGTGCTACAAAAACCACAAGATGTCACTCGTTATGTTTCAGCATACAATTGTGAACTGGAATATTATGTTCCAGCTATCGTCTTTGACGATTGCGACAAAAATGCCACTGTTCTAATAACCTCCCCCTTTGGGAATATTCAGAATAACGGTGGATATTTGGCTGGCATTAGGCAAGGCAAATGGCTCATCACATATGTTATTACTGACGCATGTGGGAATACTACAACTTGCACTTATTACTTAACTGTTAAAGAAAATAATAACTTTACTTTGATATGCAAGCAAAATTTGGTCATATCTTTGAATGCACCTTGCGTCAAAATACCTGCCAAGACTTTTGTCGGTGGGGTAGTAGACCTTTGTTGTCCTTCGTACATCGTGAAAGCGATGCGGATGGATAACACTAAAGGCGGACTTCAGAAAGATGTAGAATTTTGTTGTGCCGATGTAGGCAAAGATATTATGGTCATGATCACTGTTTACAGTGAATGTGACACAACTATCTTAAATTCGTGTATGGTGAATGTGCAGGTACAGGATAAAAGGTTACCACAGATTACCTGCCCACCAGATGTTACGGTATCTTGTGATACTTTTAGCATCGATGAGCTTGCCAAATACGGTAAAGCAATTGCAACAGCAAACTGCGGAGTGTCGGTAAAAGACACTTTCGTTTCTACACTCGATGATTGTAAAATAGGAAAGGTTGTAAGGATTTTTACTGCCACTGGATTGAATGGATTGACTGCCATGTGTAGTCAGACTATTACAGTTTTGAATACAAATCCCATAACAGCTTTAGATATTATCTGGCCTAGAGACACCACTTTATATGAGTGTCATACTATGTATGATAAGAGTAGAACTGGCGAACCTTCAGTTAGCAGATCTTACAAGGGTTGCAGTAAGGCATTGTATTCTCATAGTGATCAAGTTTTCTTTGCTGGTGGTAATGGAATTTGTAAGAAAATCCTAAGGACTTGGAAAGCAATAGATTGTTGTTATCCATATAATAAACCTTGGGAAAAGCTACAAATAATAACTTTGCGGGATTCCATCAAGCCAATAATTACATATTGCCCCACAGATACATCAATGCCGAACTTCGGAGCTTGTACTGATTCAGTGCAGGTGAACTTGAAACCAGTCACAGCCACAGACTGTGGAGGTATATTAAGAATTAGTAATAATTCAAAGTATGCTACAAATTCTGGCGCTGATGCTAGTGGTAGATACCCGAATGGGGTGCACAAAGTGACTTTCACAGTGTACGATAGTTGTGGAAATAGCAGTACTTGTTTTGTGAACATAACTGTCTCAGACAAGAAACCACCGACATTTTTCTGTCATTCTATTATCACCGAATTGCAAGATATGCCCGGGATGGGTATAACCCAGAGAGTTGACGTAAATCTTTTAGTTTTAAAGAAAGAAGACAACTGCTGTCCTAGTGACAGAATTACAGTGTCTTTTTCTAGAGATACTCTTATCACGACTTTGTGGTTCACTTGCAAAGACATAGGTGAAAATGTTGTAGAGTTATGGTTCACAGATTGCAACGGGAACAAAGACCTTTGCAAACCAAAAATCATTATTCAAGACAACAACAACCTGTGTCCGACTTTTCGTAAAGATACAATGTATATCAACGGTTTTATTAGAAAGAAAAACGGCACACCTATAAATCAGGTCAATGTTTTTCTTAATAACATGCCGATGGCTTGCGATGCATTTTATGAATTTGATTCTCTTCCGGAGAAAACTTATGAAATATATTGCGAGAAAGATGGTGATTTTGCTGAAGGTGTCACAACTGCAGATATTAATTTGATTAGGCAATATATTTTCGGGGTAAAAAACCTGTCGCCTTATCAGCTTATCGCGGCCGATGTGAACAATGATGGCAGAATAACAACTGCGGATATTGTAGAGATCCAGAAGCTAATATTGGGGAAAATTACTAAATTCCCCAAAAACACTTCTTGGCGTTTTGTGCCAAAAAGTTATATTTTTCCTGACCTCGAAAATCCTTGGGGTTATCCGGAGAAAATAGTGTTATATCTTAATCGCTCTATGATCAATCAGGATTTTATTGGGATTAAGATTGGCGATGTAACAGGTGCTGATAACTTTGCCGGAGATGATGATAACGCATTTTTGTCATCTGATGAAAAGGAATGGCTCACTGAATTGGACGCTGAGCTAATGCTAGAAGCAGGTAAAGCTTCTACCAAAGGCTTAGTGCTGTATCCAAATCCGACAACAGGGAAAGTGAGACTTGATTTTCCAAATGAAAGTAATGCTGATGTAAAAGTCAGAGTTATTGCATCAAATGGAAAAGAAGTTATGATGAAAGTTTTCCTAGGTGGAGGTGATATAGACCTAGATCTAGAAAACTATAAGAGTGGAGTGTATTTTATTTCAATTCGAACTGATAATAATACACACACTAGAAAAATACTAAAACATTAGTTTTGTTTTTTGGTTAGACAAGAAACCCTTAAAGTAGGGTTGCCAGTGCTCCCAAGCACTGGTTTTTTTATTTTCTAAATAAATATTTTAGAAGTTATTCTTCCACATCATAGACTCCTTTGGCAGGTGTTCTTGGTTGGAGTATTTTGCATTTTTCTTTTTGTGATATAGCCGTTCAACTTTGCCTTCTACGACATAGTAGATGAGCTGGCCTATGGGCATACCTCTATATATACGCACAGGTTTGGAGCAAGATATTTCGAGTGTCCAGTATCCGCAGAAGCCCACGTCGCCTTTGCCGGCTGTGGCGTGTATGTCTATGCCGAGTCTGCCAGTAGAGCTTTTGCCTTCGAGGAATGGCACGTGCTTGTGAGTCTCGGTGTATTCTAGTGTAGAGCCTAGATAAAGCTGGCCGGGACGTAATACAAAACCACTTTTGGGTATTTTGAAATGTTTTACTTTATTATGTTTTTTGGCATCTATCGTCTTGTCTATGTATTGTGCTAGGTGAGGGGACAGGTGCACATCGTAGCTATTGCCACCCATATTCGACACATCAAATGGTGTGATGACGATATTTTTCTTTTTAATCTCTTTTAAAATTTTTTTATCGGATAAAATCATACATCAAGTTTCGCATATAAGGAGGCCAAGGTCAACATAAATTATCTTCATATCACTATAGCCACGGCCGTGGCAAAATGATATCCTTTTTTTACTAATATTTGCATTTATTTTATATATATGTTATATTACTTACTAAGTTAGTACATTGCAATAAGTAGAATTTTATTTGGGGTTATAAAATAAAAAAGAGCCCGGTATTTCAAATCTTGGAATTTCGAGCTCTTTTTTTATTTTTTAACCGGGTAAAAAACCCAAAAAATTACAAATCATGGTAAGTACACAAAATGTGGCGATGACGCACAAACCACCATTTACCTTTAAAGGTAATGGTTTAATTCCAACTGGATTGTTTTGGTTTATACAAGAGTGGGAACAAAAAACTTTTTATCCATCAAAAGCAATTGTTTCAGGTGGAGTTTTTGATCAAGTAAATGATTTTACTAAGGAGAATGTCCTATCTATGGATAGAACTAGAGTTTATTCGAAAACTTTGATGGCCTACAAATTAGATCAAAAAAAATCTGAAAAAGAAATTTTAAAGTCTGCTTTAAATCTTGGTATTACAAGATATCGAGAAGATTTATCTGGGACACAAATATTTTTTGATCACCCAAATTTTTACAATATGTCTTTTGGGCGAGAAAAGGAAGTTGATTTATTCGATGTTCACCAAATTGTACTTAGGCATAAGTTGCAAGATGGTACTTTCAGTAAGAAATTACCAATCAATAAAAATATTCATATTTTTATTGAAAAAGTTGTGACTGCTACGAATAAATATGAAAAAGCGCTCAAGATACACCATCTTTTATTGAGAGTAAACAGTTTGGGAGAAGTAATTCTCACTGCAAACGAATACCTCCAAAAACATGAATGGCAGATAGGAGACTTTTGTATATTTGTAGCCCACAAAAATTTTGTACCGTATTTAAATACGGAAGCTAAATAATATTTAGCCATTTTGTTTGAAGGCCCCTAGTGAGACTTTTGTCTTGCTTGGGGTTTTTTTATTTCTCGTAAGTCAAAAAAGTGTAAGGATAAATATTTTGTTCATCTCTATTGTGTATATC
>JALYOD010000013.1 GCA_030857065.1 bacterium
TCTGTAGATAATGGCTCAAAATAGCAGTTTCGCTGTGTTTTAATGATTTTTAGCAATGTAACCTCTAAAAATACAAAACAAATGGCTATTTAACGGGGGTCACCTATCAGACTTTTGCTGGTATTGGTAAATACGCAAGTAATGTTTTGGTCTTTTTCTAGAGTAACCTCCACAGTCTTCTTTCTCAATTTATCAACCAAAACCTTACCTGTATTATCGTAGCAAGTTATCTCGGTATCATACTTGGATGAATCATGATTATCCCTTTCGCCAATTGTCTTGATGCCTGTTTGTGTTGTATAAGTTTTTTTGTTTTTTGTATTACCAAGAGTGCCATCATCTACAAAACTCAGGTCGGCACCGTCCAACCAGCTCAAGTAAAAGAGAAACTCTTGTGTGGATTTCGGTTTGGTATATTTAATAATGGTTATGGTGCCTGTGTCTGTATTTACTTTTTTATTCCAGAAAGTGCAAGAAGCTTTGCCTGTAATATCGTTTATTTTTGTTCTTAAAGCATTATCTATTGTAGGGTTAGCTCCATCGCAAGACCATGATGTTTTATAATCTTTATCTGCTTTTTCTTCAACCTGAAATATCTTTTCTTTATCAAAATTATCCCAAATATTGAAAGTTGTTTTGTTTGCAGTATTGTCTGGTGTGCCATCATCTACTAGAGTAAAATCTTTTTTATCTAAGAAATCTTTGGAGAAATTAAAAGATTCTGGTCTTTTAGGATCAGCATTTTTTTCAATGGAGATTTGCCCACACAAATGAGAAGATTTTATTACAGATTGATGACCAGAAAGAAATATAGTGCCATCTTCACCTACAGCAATATCTACCTTGATCCCAGCCGCCAAATTGTATTTATCGGGTACAACTAGCTTTCTGAGAAATTTGCCATTGGCATCAAATTGTTTGATGACCACTTTACCTGCCACTAAACCCACCACATAGATATTGCCCAAAGAATCAGTGGTGATTCTTTGGGCGTCATCTATAGCAAAACCAGTATCAAAGCCTGCTTCTGATGCAAGATTGGTAGTATTGTATTTCAATACTTGCGAAGTTTCAGTTTTAGTGTCCTTGTAGAGAATATAAATACTATTACCATATAAAGCTAAATCGCTATAAGTGTCAAAAGACGTTACTGCTGGCAAAGCGACAGACGGCTGTATCAAAGCGTAAGTATTAGAATCATATTTACGAAGTAAATTTATGCTCGGAATTCCTATAGTGTAGAAATATCCTCCACCAGCTACCACAGATAAAGCATAGGTGCCGTCTATTCTCTTAATCAAAGTTTCATCAATAGTATTAAATATATATAAATACTGATAATCATTATCGTTCGTTTTAAATCTTGTGCTGCCTCCACTAACATAAAGTCTGTCTGCATCTTTGTCGATAAAAAATCCAGGCAGTGTTTGATCTGGTGGGTGTATTATATGTAATTTATTATAAGACCAATTGCCTCCAAATTGATCGAATTTTGAAAAACCGTCAGCAAGAGAAGCAATCTTAAAAATATTACCTAACTTATCTAAATCAATACTTCCAGTTGTATCTTGTGTTAATATTTTAGTAAAAAAATATTCGTCTATAGGGCAAATAAGATTTATTTCGGAATTTGTGGTTGATGATTCTGTTTGAGACAGAGATGCAGTAATGCTGTCTTCCCGATCCAAATTGGTGAGACCAAAACCCATAATATTAAAAAACAACAACGTAACTACCAAAAATATTGAACTAATACCCAAACCCATTAAAATATTTCGGATTCTTATATTATAGTTTTGCATATAATATATTATATCATTCTATTTCCTTGCTGCAATAATAGTGTCCGCTACATTTTGTGGCACTACATCATATCGCACGAATTCCATAGTAAATGATGCGCGTCCTTCAGTCATAGAACGCAATCCTGTCATATAACCGAACATTTCAGAGAGTGGTACGACAGCTTTGATGACTTTGTTCATACCACGATCTTCCATACCATCGATAAGTCCACGCTTGGAAGAAAGTCCTCCTGTAACGTCACCCATGAATTTGTCAGGTGTAACAACTTCAACTTTCATCATTGGTTCCAATATCACTGGTCGAGCAGATCTACAAGCATCTTGTACAGCCATACTAGCAGCTATTTTGAAAGCCATTTCGTTGGAGTCCACTTCATGATAACTTCCATCCCACAGGTCTACAGACACATTGACCATCTTGAATCCTGCGAGGATACCGCGATCGAGCCCTTCTTTGAATCCTTTTTCACAAGGAGCAATGTATTCTTGTGGAATAACACCTCCTTTGATGTTGTTTATAAATTCGAATCCTTCTGAACGCTTGGTATTCTTTGGCAAGTCTTCGACTTCTTCTTTCGTCATAGATACCATAGGCTTGACCTTGATCTTCACATGACCGTAGTTACCGCGTCCACCGGATTGTTTGATGTATTTACCTTCTGCGCCAGCTTCACCCATAATAGTCTCACGATATGCTACTTGAGGTTTGCCGACATTAGCTTCGACTGTGAATTCTCTTTTCATTCTATCTACAATGATTTCTAAATGAAGTTCGCCCATACCTGCTATTATAGTCTCTCCTGTTTCTTGATCAGTAGATACTTTGAAAGTTGGATCTTCTTGGGCGAGGCGGTTCAGAGCCATACCCATTTTTTCTTGGTCAGCTTTGGTTTTCGGTTCGATACGTAATGAGATGACCGGTTCAGGGAAAACAATACGGTTGAGTTCTACTGGTGCTATTTCGTCACAAAGAGTGTCAGAAGTGATGGTGTCTTTGAGGCCGACTGCGGCGGCTATTTCACCAGCAAAAACTTTCTTTACCTCTTCACGGTCATTGGCATGCATACGAAGTATTCTACCTATTCTTTCTTTGTTGCGAGTTCGAGGATTATAAACATAACTTCCCGCCGAAACAGAGCCCGAGTAAACACGGAAGAATATGAGCTGTCCTACGAATGGATCAGTAGCGACTTTGAAAGCAAGAGCTGAAAATGGCTCTGCGTCTGAAGCTTTGCGGACCATTGGTTCTTCTGTATTAGGGTTGATACCTGGAATAGGTGGAATGTCAGTTGGAGCTGGTAGATAGTCTACCACAGCGTCGAGGACGAGTTGCACACCCTTGTTCTTTAGTGCTGATCCAGCAAAAACTGGGAAAATCTCATTGGCAATAACGGCTTTGCGAAGCATATTTTTTAAAGTCTTTTCATCTGGAATATTGCCATCAAGGTATGCAGTCATAGTGGCGTCATCTGTTTCAACTATTTTTTCTATAAGCTCGCTGTGATATTTGTCTGCATCAGCTTTTAGGTTTTCAGGAATGTCTTTTTCGATAACTTGGTTACCCATTTCGCCTTCGAAATAGTATGCCTTCATACGAAGCAAGTCTACTACGCCTTCATGATTCTCTTCCAATCCGATAGGTATCTGGACACGGACAGCTTTTTTGGAAAGACGGTCTAATATAGTAGCGTAAGAATGTTCAAAAGATGCCCCTGTGCGGTCGAGCTTGTTGATAAAACAAATACGTGGCACATTTGCCTCATCAGCATAACGCCAGTTGGTCTCGGATTGAGGTTCTACTCCAGCCACACCATCGAATACAACTACGGCACCGTCGAGTACACGCAAAGATCTTTTCACCTCTACAGTAAAGTCTATGTGTCCAGGAGTATCGATAATGTTGAAACGGTGTTTTAAGCTCTTGTTGGTCAGGTCATATGTAGGAGTCCAGAAACATGTCACCGCCGCAGATGTGATAGTAATACCACGTTCGCGTTCTTGTTCCATCCAGTCTGTGGTCGTCTCACCATCGTGTACCTCGCCTATTTTGTGTGATACACCAGTATAAAAAAGTACGCGTTCAGTCGTGGTGGTCTTGCCCGCATCGATGTGCGCTATGATTCCAAAATTTCTAACTTTCTCTAGGGGATAATCTCTTTCCATATATATGTCTTGTCCCGCGTAGCTTTATGCATAGTGGGAATTGTAAAATTTAGTAATAAAAAAAGCATTTTGTGCTGTTCATAAACTATATATCAAAAAAGTATTTTTTGCAAATTTAGGTAAAATAAAAAAACCAGTCACATTGTGACCGGCTTTTACAAAGTAAAACTTTGTATTTATGTTTTCCATTTTGCTACCCTTACTTTTTCAAGATAGACAAATTGTAGACTTGTTTTTAAAAGCAAAGAAGCTTTCTTGGTTGCCCAAGTAAAGTAGTGTTCTTTATTTAGAAGAACATACAAAACAACTATCGCTTTATCTTTCCCGTTCATGGGAGGAGAATAAATGCATTGTGCATATCCTGATTTAGGCTTTTTTTCAAAAATCAACCCTGCTGAGTCTTTTTTTAAAATTTTAATTTCATGGCCAATATACTGACCTTGGAATTTTTCAATTTCCAGAGATTGGATTTGTATTTTAAACGGCATAAAAAAAATTTAAAAGTTAAAAAATTAATTACTTATTTCTTCTACCTCAAACCATGAAGTGTCTACTCTACTATTATCAAAAATTTGAATAACAGCAATCGCTTTATTCTCGCCTTTTAGCAAAAATATTGCTTCTGCTTGACAGCAAGATGGTACATCAGCACACATTTGCGTTATTATGATATACCTACCCTGGTTTATTTTGAAATCATGAACCTGAATTTCGCTAAAATTAGAAGACTCTAATCTTTCAGAAGGCCAAGTGCCTATTCCTTCAGACAATACTTTAAACTTTAACATAAGCTTTAGATTTAAAATTTTTCTTAATATGTTTTTTATTTAAGGCATTTTTGAATTCCTCTTTTCTTTCTTCAAATGTACCAGTTAACTTAGCACATTCCATTAGGTGTTCTATCCCAACATAATACGATGTTCCAGTTCCTTCAAGAGGAGTTTCTTCTCCGTTTGGCCCCACAATAAAAAAAATCTTTGTAATAACTTTTTTCATTTCACAAAAAGGGCAAGAAATTTTTGCACTTTTTTCTACATTTCTTCTATTCATTTTTTATTTTTTAATGAACGGTACCTCCGCTCAAAAATACCTTACAGCAAAATAGGTATTTTGTCAAACAAAATTAATTCATATTGAGTGGTGGAAAATTGAAAGGATTTTCTTTGTCTTTATTCTCTCCCTTCTTTAGCTCTTCATTGTCTTCATTTATATCACGCTTTTTATCACCAAAAAAATCATTGCCCAATTCAGCATCCTCTTCTGCTCTATCATCAGAAAAAATATTACCATAGTAATCTAACATTTCCCTCCCTCTTTCAAATTTTACACAATAATTTATTAGAGCATCATCGGCGTCAGATATAGGCATGTTTTCATTACCATCTTCTGTAGATTCATCAATTCTTGCACGAGCTTCTTTGTACATATCCCAAAGTTCCTCTTTGTCTAATTTGTCGAATCTTTTATAGAATTCATTATATCCATCATCGTTCATATGCCAATATTATATCACATCATAATAAAAAAAATTACACAGATAATCTGTGTAATTTTTTAAGAATTCTTCGAGAAGCTACGGCTATTTAAGCGTGCGGGATTACCAAGCGAAGTGAGCGAAGGCTTTGTTGGCTTCTGCCATTTTATGAGTATCTTCTTTTTTCTTAATAGCAATTCCTTCGTTCTTAGAAGCGAGTATTAATTCTTCAGCTAGCTTGATGTGCATTGGTTGACCTTTTTTGCCACGAGCTGCATCACGGATCCATCGCATGGCGAGAGCTAGACGTCTTTCAGGACGTACTTCACGAGGGACTTGGTAGTTCGCACCACCGATTCTTTTTGAACGCACTTCGGTCAGAGGTCCAGCATTCTTCATAGCAAGGTCAAAAATCTCAAGAGGGTTGGCGTTTCCTGTCTTTTCTTTGATCACATCAAAAGCTTGATAAACTATCTTACGAGATGTTTCTTTTTTACCAGACCACATGACATAGTTAATAAACTTCTCTAATTTTTGAGAGTTATAAACAATGTCGCCGTCCACTATATTTCTATTTTTTACTTTTCTTCGCATGTTTTTATATTATTTAAAATTATCTTATTTCTTTGCATCTTTCTTTGGTTTCTTGTTGCCGTACAGCGAGCGTCCTTGTCGTCTCTTCTCTACCCCTTGAGTATCGAGCACTCCACGAACTATGTGGTATCGTACTCCGATCAAATCCTTGACACGACCACCACGTAGCATTACCACTGAGTGTTCTTGGAGGTTGTGTCCTTCTCCTGGGATATAAGCTGTGACTTCCATACCATTGGTGAGTCGTACACGAGCGATTTTGCGGAGAGCTGAGTTCGGCTTTTTGGGTGTAGTAGTAGAGACTTTGGTACAAACTCCTCTTTTGAATGGAGCTGGGTAATATATCGGTCGATTCTTCAAAACGTTAAATCCACGCGCCAAAGCCACAGTCTTCGACTTGCGGTTAATTTTGACTCGGCTCTTTTTAACTAATTGATTGATTGTAGGCATCTAATTTAGATTTCGTAAAATATTCGTAAAATAAAAGAGTCCTAAAGACCCTAAAAAGAATATACTATAAATAAGAAAAAAATGCAAATCTAAAATGGCACACCCACTATCAGCTGATAAGCATAGACTAATACAGGGTACAAATAAGAAGAAAAGAAAAATATAAATATTAAAAAAATAATAATAGAAAAACGCTCTAGAAAATCTTGAATGTAGGACCAACTCCTAGGCAAAAACTGGAAAAGAATTTTGGACCCATCAATAGGAGGTATAGGAACAAGATTGAATATTGCCAAAGCTATATTGACTACCACTATAGATTTAACAATAAAATAAAATCCTTCTGGCAATCCTCCTCCTAGACTAAAACGCAATAGCAAACCGAAAAGTAATGCAATAAAAACATTGGCAAGTATTCCAGCGGCGGCTACCCATGCCACCCCCCATCTTTTATTTCTCAGATTTTCTGGATTGTATGGTACGGGCTTCGCCCAACCAAAAGCAAAACCAAAAGATAAATACATAAATATCGGTAGAATAACTGAACCAAAGAGGTCCAAGTGTTTTAATGGATTTAAGGTTAAACGTCCAGCAAAACGCGCTGTTTTGTCGCCGAAATATTCCGCCACAAAACCGTGCGAGACTTCGTGTATAACTACAGACATAATAAGTATGGCTATATAAAATATTGTATCAATCATTTGCATGTTTATAAATCTTATGATAGCATGAAAGTCTATATGGCAAAAGTATGTGCAATAACTAAAAAGACTTCGATCGTTGGTGGTGGTTACTCCAATCGCACTCGTGCGACCAAATTCAACCCTACTGGTAAAGTCCGCAAATACCAAAATCTTCAAAAAAAGAAGCTTTTTGTTCCTGAACTTGGTAAAATAATAAATATCGAAGTTTCTACTCGTGGAATGAAAACCATCAAGAAAAACGGTGCCTACGCCACCCTGCTGAAAGCCGGCCTCATCCAAGCGAAATAAAAACTAGACAAATAAAAAAGCTGGCTCGCAAGAGTCAGTTTTTTGTTTCAAAAATCATTTTAAATGTTCTCTTATGATTAGTTTGATTAGTTATATGAAAATAAATAGATTGTAATATTATTTCGTAATAGACACGGCCGTGTACATTACGAAATAAGGTTTTTAATCAATTTACTCCACCCTCCTCAAAACCGGCCTCATCCAAGCGAAATAAAAAAGTTAATTTAAATTTAAAAAACTCCCTCACGGGAGTTTTTTAAATTACGCTCCCACGAAGGTGAGCGAGGTGCCCTTTTTGTCGCCACGACCTGTTCGGCCGATGCGGTGTACGTAAGTCTCATAGTTTTGAGGTACGTCGTAGTTGATGACATGAGTCACATCTGGAATATCAAGTCCACGCGCTGCCACGTCGGTAGCTATCAAAACATTTATTTTGTCTTGCTTGAACATGTCGAGAGTGCGAATACGTTCACGACTACGTTTGTCGCCATGAATACAGCCGACTTGAAATCCAGCTTTATGAAGTTCTTTAGTCAGTGTATCCACTGCGTGTTTCATCTCTCTAAAAATCAAAATCTTGTCAGTACCTTCAGATTTTAATACTTCACAAAGTTTATCAAATTTATTTTCTTTCATCACACGCACTATATCTTGATCTACGTTTTTAGAAGTTTCCCCTGTGATTACAGAGATGAACACAGGGTCTTTCAAAAACTCGGTAGTCAATTTTTTAATTTCTGGCGAAAGTGTCGCTGAAAAGAAAAGTGTTTGACGCTCTTTGTTCATCTTACTCATCACGAATTTCATATCATCTATGAAGCCCATGTCGAGCATACGGTCAGCTTCATCTAATACTATAGATTTGTAAACAGATAAATCTAAAACTTTTCTATTGATAAGGTCAGTGACACGTCCAGGTGTGCCAATAACGAAAGACACTCCGCGAGTTATTTCATTGATTTGTTTGTTGATAGGCATACCTCCGACTACACAAACGCCGTAAAGCCCAGTGCCGAAAGCAAGAGCTCGAAGCTCGTCTTCTATCTGCATTGCGAGCTCGCGAGTAGGTGCGAGTACTATCACCTTTTCCATCTTATTCTTCATAACTTTGTCGAGTAATGGTATGAGGAAGGCTGCAGTCTTGCCTGTGCCTGTGTTCGCCAATCCAAAAACATCTTTGCCTTTGAGGACTGAAGGTATAGCTTGGTCTTGTATAGGTCGAGGATTATCGAATCCCTTCTTCGCAATATTTTTATAAAGTCTATCTTCAAAAGGAAAGTCTGCGAAAGTGTGTGTATGCTCGTATGGCTTTGCTTCTACTTTGACAGCTTTTTGAATAAAACGAGAAAAATCGATACGGTCTCCACCAAATCTTTTTTTGCCACCACCACTGCGAGGGCGACTTTTAAAACCACCCTTGCTAAATGAAGGCTTGTTAGTGGTAAATTTTCTGCTACTTGTAAAACGAGAAGCAGGGCCTCTGTTAGTAGAACTAGCAGGACGCGCGAAACTGCGTTGTTTATTAATCATATATTTTCTTGTGTCATGGATATCAATCCCTACCCTTCAATTATCTCAGGGTTTTTTAAGACACAAAAGTCCTAGATGATTTCCACAAAGTCAGTCTCGTTAAATAATAGTGAGAATGATACAAAAATATTAGCATTTCTATCATTTTTTGTCAAATTTACATCTTTTCTGGGACTTTGATACCTAGAAGGTACAGACCGTTTTGCATTGTTATATGAAAAGCTTTGACTACAGCTACATTATAATGCATATTTTTATTTTGTTCATCAATAACTCTTGTGTGTGCATACCAAGAATTGAATGACTGAGCAAGCTCTACCAAATAAGTGACGATATGGTGTGGCTCCCACAAATAAATAGAATGTGCCACCACGTCAGGAAAACGTGCTAAATATCTTTCTAAATCTGTAATTTGTATTTCTTTATTTTCTAAATTATCTTTATTTATTGGTGCGATATTATTTTCTTTTATTTTTTCTAAAATAGAGTTAGCGCGAACTGTAGAGTATTGTAGATATGGTCCTGAGTCACCCTCAAAAGAAAGTGATGTGTCGGGATCAAAATTGATATTCTTGCCTGCCATAGAGCGGAGTATCGCGAATTTGAGAGCAGATATGGATATCATGTCTACAATATCATTACTGATTTCTTTCGCTTTATCTTTAACCTCATCTGAAATAGTAGACAGTAACACCGAAGCTATAGGCACACCACCAAGACGAGAAGACATCTTCTGCCCTTTGAAACTCATACGTCCGTGAGTACGATGCACAGTACGATCTTGCCAATTTTTATTTATTTTACCAGAAGCAGATACTACTACTTTAAAATA
The DNA here is from genome assembly GCA_030857065.1 of bacterium. Lineage (GTDB taxonomy): Bacteria > Patescibacteriota > Minisyncoccia > Phycocordibacterales > UBA9973 > UBA9973. The sequence goes on from JALYOD010000013.1 coordinate 9,841, forward strand.
TTCCGACTGTTCATGATCTGTGATAAAGATAGAAAGATCAGTATTGTAGCGAGAAAATTTTAAAGAAAGCAGTCCGACATCTTTGGCTTCATAAGTGGGATATCCTTCTTTGTTAATAAATACACGAGTATGCAAACCATCTTGTTCCCCTTTATACACTACCGCACCTTCTGACTCCTCAAAAATCCCCCCTATATTCGCACGCACCAACACCTCGCCCTCTGTGCCTGCTTCACTTTCAAAAATAAAATCATCAAAATGCGAGCCCAGACGCTGTGTCATATATTTAAAATATTCTAAATTTATTTCTCTGCCTATTTTGTAGGCTTCATACTCTACGCTTTCTATTTTGTCATAAATATTTTTGGTTATTTCACGCATCCTTTGCTCGAGTGTTGGATCCTCTTCTAAAGCTTTTGTGCCTTTTACATAACACTCTCCTAGATAACCTAACTTTTCTTCTTGTGTTTTGTATTCATCTAATTTAATAATTCCATCTTCTAGAAATGCCCACACGGCTTTGCCTATGCCATACGACACATCAGATGGATAAGAAATCTCGGTGACGCTCGCACCAGAATATCTAGCAAGTCGAGTAATAGACTCTCCGATAGCATTGTTCATCACATGACCAATATGAAATGGTTTGAAAAGGTTCGGGCTAGAATGCTCTACTAATATTTTCTTATTTTCATGAATTTTATTCTTTCCGTAATCCTCACCTAACTCCAAAATATTTTTTATACTATCTATAAAAAAATCTTTAGGTAAATAGAAATTGATAAAGCCATT
>JALYOD010000034.1 GCA_030857065.1 bacterium
AGTAATAGTGTCTATGTTCTCAGCTATTACAATTAGTAAAATATTCTTATCATTATTATCACATATGGAAGAAAACAAATTTACTAGATTTTTATTCTCTAGTGGATTGTCTTCTGGTAAGTTTAAATAAATTCAATATATGTTTATCATAAAATACAAAAAAATATTTATCGGTCTATCTATAGTATTAGTTGTTTTGTCTATTGTTTCTTTATTTACTTTTGGTCTAAAAGTTGGTATTGATTTTAAAGGTGGAGCAATTCTAGAAGTTGTGTATGACAACGAACGACCGATACAAGAAAATATATCTCCAGCTGTGGAAACATTAGGTTTGGGTAATGTATTAATCCAACCAACAGGAGACAAAGGTTATATTGTAAAAACCCGCGACCTTACTGATGTGGAGCATGCATCTTTGTTAAAAGTCTTGTCAATTGACGGTGCAAATACTCTCAAAGAAGTGAACTTTAATTCTATTGGGCCATCTGTTGGACGTGAATTAACACGCAAAGCAATCGTGGCTATTGTATTAGTATCGCTAGCGATTATTTGCTTTATTGCTTTTGCTTTTAGAAAGGTAGGACGACAAATTTCATCTTGGAAATATGGACTTATTGCTATCGTTACACTTCTTCACGATGTACTTATTCCAGTAGGAATATTTGTTGTATTATCGCATTATTTTGGTGCAGAAGTGGATATTTTGTTTGTGGTTGCTATACTTACAATTCTTGGTCTTTCTGTTTCTGATACAATTGTTATTTTTGATAGAATTCGTGAAAATTTGAGTCATCAAAATAACAATAAGACTGTAGACTTTCCTCAAATAGTAGGGAACAGTCTAAGTCAATCTTTTGTTCGTTCTATTGCCACATCTATGACTATTATATTGGTTTTGCTTGCATTGGTATTTTTTGGTCCTGTATCTACTAAATATTTTGCTCTTATGCTTATCGCTGGTATGTTCTTTGGCACATACTCATCTATATTCCTAGCGTCACCGCTCCTCGTAGTTTGGGAAGAATACAACAAAAAAAACTCTAAAAAGTAATTTTGGAATAATTGTGCTATAATATATATGTTTCTTTATTAATTAAATTTTTAAATTCATGATTTATATATTGATTGTTTTAGGCTTAATAGTTTTGTGGATAATCGTAGCTTTCAATAGCTTGGTTTCTTTGCGCAATCGCACAGAAGAAGCATGGGCAGACATAGAGGTACAACTCAAGAGGAGATACGACCTTATCCCAAATTTGGTAAATACTGTGAAAGGTTATGCCACACACGAATCTACTGCATTTGAGAATGTCACCAAAGCACGAAGCGCTGCTATGGGGGCGCAAGGCCCTACGGCTGGTCATGCTGAGGCAGAAAATATGCTCACAGGAGCACTCAAGTCCTTGTTTGCAATTTCTGAAGCGTATCCAGATTTGAAAGCTAATACCAATTTTTTAGAACTTCAAAGAGAACTTTCTGACACTGAAAACAAAATTCAAGCATCTCGCAGATTTTATAATGCAAACGTCCGTGATCTAAATACTAAAATAGAAATATTCCCTTCGAACGTTATCGCAGGTATGTTTAATTTCACTAAAAAAGAATTCTTCGACCTCGCAGATGGGGACGTTGCTCAACAAAACGTGGAAGTGAAATTTTAATAGATTAATTTCTAGGGACTGTTATAGTTTCTAGCTAAAATTTTATGACAAAAACAGGGAAAATCGTATCAATAATAATTGTTTTAGTTGTTTTGGTAGTCGTGATTTTCGTTTTGCAAAAAAAGACAGTTACTCCCATAGAAGCCCCAACCCCAGTGCCAGTAGTAGAAAATAAAATCCTCGGCAAATCTGAAGATTTGGTTCAGTTTTCTGTTTTACCAGGTTCGAAAGTAAGTGGAGTCTTGTCTTACAATGGCATTATCAAAGGCGGATGGTTTTTTGAAGCAAATATTCAAATCAATATTTTAGATACAAATAAAAATTTACTAAAAGCCGACCATGCCACTGCTACAGCCGAATGGATGACAGCCGAACCCATCCCATTTGCTGGTAATATCGACCTGACAGGGCTTCCAAAAGGTCCAGCGTACTTTGAGATTCACAATGACAACCCTTCAGCGCTCCCTGAGCATGACAAATTCATCCAGATACCTATTATCATTCAATAAAAAATAAATGTCTTCACTCTACACCCAACAATCAAAAAACATAGGCAAGACTTGGCTCTTAATGAGTATGTTTTTCATCTTGGTTATTACTATTGGATTTTTCTTCGCGCAATATTATGGCAATGTCAATATTCTTTACGGTTTTGTAATTTTTAGCATTGTGATGAATATCGTTTCGTATTGGTATTCTGACAAAATCGTGATCAAACTCTCGGGTGCAAAGGAAGCCAAGAGGGCAGAGTATTTTGATTTGTACACGAGTGTAGAAAATCTTGCTATTACAGCTGGTTTACCAATGCCGAAAGTTTATGTTATAGAAGACCCTGCACCAAATGCATTTGCCACAGGCAGAGATAAAAATCACGCAGTGGTGGCGGTGACCACAGGCCTGCTCCAAATTTTAGAAAAGAATGAACTCGAGGGTGTCTTGGCGCACGAGATGAGCCACATCGGCAACCGCGACATGCTAGTCGCCACCGTGGCAGTGGTACTCGCCGGATTCATCGCCATCATTTCTGATGTTTTTCTGAGAAGTATGTTCTTCGGTGGCAGGAGAGATAGTGACAGCAAAGCTGGCGGATTTTTGATAATTATCGGAATTATTTTAGCCATCTTGGCTCCAATTTTTGCAATGTTGCTTCAGCTCGCCATTTCTCGCAAGCGCGAATTCCTCGCCGATGCTTCTGGTGCACTCCTCACTCGCTACCCAGAAGGTCTGGCGAACGCTTTACGTAAAATTTCGCAATACTCCCGCCCGATGGCACACCAATCCAAAGCCATCGCGCATCTATACATCGCCGATCCCAAAGGTACATCTGTAGGTAAAAGAATTGCAGGCCTCTTTGCCACCCACCCTCCAGTAGAATCTAGAATCCACGCATTACTAGGTAAATAAACAAAAGTGCCAAGAACCGTCCTTGACACCAAAGGGTATTTTTTATAGGAGGTCTTGCCTCCTATAACCCCCATAAAACTCCTATAATTTTGTAAAAATTCTATATTTTGCTATACTCAAAAGATGGAAATTAAGGATGTAGAAAATTTGGCACAGTTGGCACGGCTCGAGCTATCAGATGGGGAAAAGGAGAAATTGCTCCACGACATGGAGGGTATTTTGGCTTATGTGAAACAGATCACAGAAGTAGAATTGCCAGATGAAGTCGGAGCAGATAGCATAGAATATACACAAAGAAATATTTGGCGAGAGGATGAAATCATAGTAGGCGACCCAGACTTTTCTATTAATTTAATCAAAAATCAATTCCCAGATAGCAAAGATGGTTTTGTAAAAGTGAAGAAGATATTATAAATAAAAATCAGGGGACCCACGATGCTTAAAATTTTTAAATTATTTTAATTCAAAATTATGATAGATCTAAAAAATATGACAATAGAAAAAGCACATAAGGCTCTCTCGAGTGGCGAGTTTTCGGTGCGGGAGCTTGTGGACGCATATTTGGCTAATATTGAAACGAAGAACAAAGAACTCAATTTATATTTAGAAATATTTAATGATATTGATGAACAGGTAAAAATTGCACAAGAGAAATTCGCGAAGGGAACAGCCACAATGCTCACTGGCATACCATTTGCGCTCAAAGACAATATTTTGGTAATGGGGCACATAGCGTCTGCTGGGTCAAAAATTTTGGGGAATTATACTGCGAGTTATGAAGGCCAAGTAATAAACGAATTAAAAAATGAAGGTGTTATATTTTTGGGACGGACCAATATGGATGAGTTTGCTATGGGTTCGTCTACTCAGACTAGTGCCTACGGTGTGGCACGTAATCCTTTAGACCCGACACGTGTGCCGGGGGGAAGCTCTGGTGGAGCAGCGGGCTCTGTCGCTGGAGAAATGGCTTTGGTATCTCTCGGCACCGAGACATGTGGCTCAGTGCGCGAACCAGCAGCTTTTTGTGGACTAGTCGGACTCAAGCCTACCTACGGAGCTGTTTCTAGAAATGGCATCATAGCTATGGGAAACTCACTCGATCAAGTTTCTCCTTTTGGCAAGAGTGTTAGTTATGTGGAAATTATTTTTAATAGTATTTCTAAATATGATAAAAATGATGCAACTTCTGTAAACGAAGAATCAAGGGCCTCTTCAAGGCAAGACCTTGGGAGCACTAAAGGTCTTGCCTTGGATGGCTCTAAAAAAATCGGCATACCATGGCATTTGTTTGAGAGTGGTGTTGATGTAGAAGTAATGGAGAATTTCAAAACTTCTGTCGATAAATTAAAAAATGCTGGGTATGAAATAGTGGACATAGCAATGCCTTATTCAAAATATTCTTTGGCTGCGTATTACATCATCATGCCAGCCGAAGTGTCTACTAACTTGTCGCGTTTTGATGGAGTGCGTTATGGCTTGCATGTCGACGGAGCCAACACTACTGATGTATACAAAAAGTCTCGAAGTGCTGGGTTTGGCGAGGAAGCACGACGACGTATCATACTAGGTACTTATGTTTTAAGTCATGGTTATTATGATGCGTATTACAACAAAGCTGTGAAAGTTCGTCACGCGATAGAAAATGAATTAAAAGAAAATTTTAAAAAAGTGGATTATATTATGACCCCGACTGTACCATTCTTGCCATTTAAAATAGGGGAGAAGATGGATGATCCAGTAGCGATGTATTTGTGCGACATATTTTCTGCTCCAGCGAACTTAGCTGGTGTGCCTGCTATGGCTGTACCTTCTGGTGTGAGCAAAGAAGGTTTGCCTTTTTCTGTGCAGTTTACTACTGTGCACTTCTCGGAAGATATGCTTTTTGATATTGGCAAAAAATTTGAAATATTAAAATAACATAAAAATATTTTTTGCATTACTTCTGTCTTGTTGTTATAATTTTTATATGTACACTGCACAAGCTATTACTTCAGATCAAATTTCACATCCCAATTATTTAAATTTAGAATACTTTTTCTATAAAGTGTATTTGTTTTTTACTCAACCTGAAACTTTCGATGTTAACTTTCACACACTCGGCAGTGTAGCCAATACTTTTTTAGTTTTAATTATTTTATTTTTTGTTGCTGTTATAGCATATGCTACTGTTCGACTTTTTGAAATTCGTAAAAAAGAGCATGACCATGTACATCATGAAATACATGAGCATTTACACAAACGCCATCTAGCCAATGAAAAAAAAGAAAAACAAAAGAATATTTCTGCGAATCCACGGTGGGTGACTGTTATTGAATATTTGGCTTCGGTAAATGAAGGGGATTGGAAGTTGGCAGTACTCGAAGCGGATACAATGTTGGATGATTTGCTCGATCAGATAGGCTTCAAAGGTGAAAATCTCGGTGAAAAATTAAAAAGTGCAGACCAAGCGAGTTTTAAGAATTTAACTATTGCGTGGGAAGTCCACACTATAAGGAATAGGATAGCTCACGAAGGAGCGAACTTTCCACTGTCTATTCGTGAAGCTAAGAGAGTAGTGGCTTTGTATGAAGATATTTTTAGACCATATGGCTTTATATAGGTTGCTTTTTTATTAAATTCAGGTAGAATTAGGTTTTGTAATGTATAAATTATAGCGGGTTAGAGGAACGGCACCTCCAACAAGATTACAGCGCGAATAACCTAGGTTATGTTTAGTTTAGTCAATAAAGTTTAGTGTTTAGTATATAGCGGGTTAGAGGAACGGCACCTCATCAGGCTCATAACCTGGGGAACCTGGTTCGACTCCAGGACCCGCAACAAGTCGGCAAGTGACATGCCAAAATGTCTCTCGTGCCGAAATAAATGTTCAAAAAGTAAAGGTTTTGTTTTTTGTCGGCGTAGCTCAGTCGGTAGAGCATAGCACTCATAAAGCTAAGGTCGGTGGTTCGATCCCACCCGTCGACACACAATTGAATAAATATACGCGGGTGTAGCTCAACTGGTTAGAGCACTCCCCTGTCACGGGAGAGGCTGCCGGTTCAAATCCGGTCACTCGCGCAAAGAAAAAGAGCCATAGAAATATGGTTCTTTTTGTTACGGATGTAGTGGACGGGGAACTAATACAACTTAATTTTCCTTATGTTATTATGTAAATATGATTTATCTAATTGGTGGGCCGCCTAAGTGTGGCAAAACAACATTAGCAAAGATTTTAAGCAGAGAGCTCTCTGTTCCTTGGATTTCTGCTGACACTTTACAAAACATTGCATGGTCGTATTTACCTAAAGATGAACATTTAACGTGTTTCCCTCACAGATATATAAAAGGAGACTCTAACGATGATACTTATTCTAAAAACTCAGCTGAGGAAATTATTGAAGGATATATACAGCAAGGGAAAACATCTTACAAAGCAATAAACATGATAGTTGAAACTATGATTGCCGATGAAGATAGTTATATTGTTGAAGGGTATCAAGTATCACCAGAAATTGTTTATCAAGTTATTAAAAAATATGGAAAAGAAAATGTTAGATGTCTGTTTTTAGTAAAACATAATGAAGAAAAGTTTATTGAAAATATTCGTAAATCCACTACTCAAAATGACTGGATAGTAAGAAAAACAAAAGAAGAAAGTACATTTGATAAAATTGCTCATATGATATCTCTATATTCAAAACATGTTGAAAAAGAAGCAAAGAAGTATAATTTTAAAATTATTTCTACTGATCATGATTTTAAGGAAAATATGAATGAAAGTGTGAGCTATTTAAAACAATAAAACTTTATAAGAATAGAATATTTAGTAGTTAGGATCTTGGTGTCATGGATGTATTGGATGGAGAATTGGTATGAAAATAAATGCCTAATTATTTTTAGGTTATAGTTCGAATTACTGTTATAATAAATAGAATGATTAAAAATAATAAAAACAATCCTTCTGACAAAAGAAAAGCTATACAACAAAGTGCCCCACTTACTCGTGCTCCGAGGTTAAAAGGCGTAGTACACAAGAAGGGTATTAAGCCGATAAAAAAAGAGAAGAAGAGTTAGATAAAAATAGTTTATGAGAAACGGAACAATAATTACTATATTAATAGCGATGTCATTAATAACTGTTTTTTCAGTTTTCAATTTTTAAAAAAAACCAAACATTCCTGTTCGAGAAAATAATCCTCCTCTTACACAAGACACGCTACCTTTACAGGAAGGACTACCATCTATAGTTGAAGCTAAACGTCAAGCAATATATGCGGCAGCATTGGCTCGGGATTATGATAAATTAAACGCAGAAACTTCGACGGACTTTCACTATAGCTTTGGAGGAGAATACAAAGATGGATTCGTTGGGTTTCTAAAACTTTCGGAGAAAGATGAAGG
>JALYOD010000063.1 GCA_030857065.1 bacterium
GCTTTGGGTTGGGACCAACAGTCAAAGACTTCGTATTATTCCAAATTTGTTAGAAACCCTAGTAAAAAAGATCTTGAAAGTGGTCTATATTTTCCAAGACTAACAGGCATAAACAGAAATAAAGACGGTCGTATTGAAGCATTAATAAAGGTTGAATTTTCAGTACCGAAACTGCTCTACCTAAACAATCTAGATGAACTTGAAGAAAAAGACTTTCCTGAAGTCATACATACTCTCAAAGATCGGCTTTTGCGTATGGGTATATCTGTGCCAGAAAAGTTCCTTATCAATGCACCTGTGTCAGCGGTTCACTATTCCAAAAACATACAGCTCACTGAAGGATTCACTTCGCAGTATGTATTGTCAGAGCTTTCAAAAATTGATATGCGTAAAAGCTTTGATTTCTCAAAGACTAGATTTATGAATGACGGGCAGAGCATCTATGCTTACACGATTTCACACTCTTTTGTCATATACGACAAGATTGCAGACCTCAAGAAAGATGAGAAGCGAGCCATCGATAAAGACCAGACACAGCACCAACGAAGCTTGTTTGATGTAATTAAAAAGAAAGATATGTATGAGGTGTTACGTTTTGAAGTCAGGCTCTCACAGAAACGTAAAATGAATAGCTTGTTCAAAAAACTTGGTATCAAAGAAAACCCAAGTTTCAAAGAAACGTTTAGCTCAGTGATAAGCCAGAAAATAGTGAGCCATTATTGGCAGACACTGGTATGTAATAACTCAATGCTCTTATTCAGCTTTATCTCCACACCAAAAGACATCTTACGACAAATATTCATAGCTAATCCAAAGCTCAAACCCAAGCAAGCACTGTACTTTACGAGCCTTGTCACTATGACAAAAGACGATACAGGTACACGAGGGCTACGGTCCATTATCGGCAAGTATTCAGATCAACGTACGTGGTATCGAATGAAAGACGACATCAAGGAAGTCACGCAACTACTCAAGAAAGTACGCCCACGTGATTGGTTTGATCAGATAGAAACAGGGTTAAAAGCTTTTGCTACTTTTAAGAAAAATGGACCTTGATTTATGTATTTAGTCAGAGTTGCTATGTAAAGCATTGTAAAGTATAATAAATTAAGTAAATAATATGCAAAACAAAGAAAAAAAGTTTTATAGAGCGAAAGATTTGGCTGAAAAGCTAGATGTAAACATTATGACTATTTATCGCTATATAAAAGGCGGTAAATTAAGAGTATACAAAATTGGGAAAGAATTTCGGATCGATAAAAAAGAATTTGAGAAGTTTTTAAGTAAATCAATTTTTAAATAATATGTCTAAGAAAATTACAGTCGAAAATCGAAGATATATTGGTAGTAAAGCCAAGTTGCGAGATTGGATTATTTCAACGATTAAAAAAGAGTGCGGTGCTCATAATTCTTTCGCAGATATTTTTGCTGGAACAGGAAGTGTTTCTGTGGGAGCAATGGAAGATTTTAATGAATTGATTATTAACGATATTTTGTATTCAAACAATGTTTGCTATGAAGCTTTTTGGGGTAAGGGTAAATATAGTAACACAAAGATCTCAAATTTTATTGAAAAGTATAACAATTTAAATCCTAACGATATAAAGCTTAATTATTTCTCTAAGAACTTTGGTGGTAAATATTTTTCAAAAGATGTTGCTAAAATAATTGGATATATAAGGGAGGATATTGAGATTAATAGGAAAAAATTAACAAAGAAAGAGTATTTAATACTATTAGCTTCCTTAATATACTCAACCGATAAAGTTGCTAATACTGTCGGGCATTATGATGCATATATTAAGAAGGAGCCCATAAAAAAAACCTTTCAAGTTGATACAATAACACCCTTTGATTTTAAAAATGTATCAATTTATAAAGAAGATGCAAACACTTTGGTTAGAAAAATTGAAGCAGACGTTGTATATGTTGACCCTCCTTATAACTCAAGGCAATACAGTCGTTTTTACCACCTTTTAGAAAACTTAACTAAATGGGAAACTCCTGAATTATTTGGCACTGCATTAAAACCTGATACAGAAAATACTAGTGATTATTGTAAGGTTAAAGCACCTGAGGTTTTCGCTAATCTAATCAAGGATTTAAAATGCAAGTATATTGTTGTTTCATACAATAATACATACAACCCAAAAAGTAACTCTTCAAAAAATAAAATAACTCTAGAAGAAATAGAAGATACTCTTAATTCAAAAGGAAAAACTAAGGTCTTCAAAAAAGATCACAAGTATTTTAATGCTGGGAATACGAATTTCGATAATCATCAAGAATTTCTTTTTATAACTAAAGTATATGGATAAGAAAAATATAAAAAGATCACCCTTATTTTATGTTGGTGATAAATATAAAATTTTAAATCAAATATTACCCTTATTTCCTCAAAATATAAGTAGTTTTTTTGAACCATTTACTGGGGGTGGAAGTGTTTTTATGAATGTTGTCGCAAATGAATATTACTTAAATGATATAAACAAAGACCTTCAGAATATTCATGCTTTGTTAATATCACATTCAAATAGAAAGGCAGATTTCTTTAAAAAAGTTAATAACATAGTTAACAAATATTCTCTTTCTAAGTCATATGTAAGCGATATCATCCCTGATGATCTAAAAAAAGACTTTAAAAAGACTTACTACGCAGAATTTAATAAACGCGGATATTTTAAATTAAAAGATGATTATAATAAATCAAAGAAAAAAGATCCTCTTATCTTATATTTATTACTAATCTATGGTTTTAATCGTATGCTTCGATTTAACCAAAGTGGCAATTTCAATCTTCCTGTTGGTAATGTTGATTTTAATAAAAATGTCGTTACCTCTCTAAAGAGTTACTTTGAAGATGTTTCAACAAAACATATTAATTTAGAAACGCAAGATTTCAATGTTTTTCTAGATAAGCATAAGTATAAAAAGAATGATTTTATTTATTTTGACCCACCATACTTAATAACATTTAGTGAGTATAATAAGTTATGGAGTGAGGATGATGAGAAAAAACTTCTAGATAGGCTCGATAATCTAGATAAGAAGGGTATAAAATTTGCACTTTCCAATGTAACTCATTATAGAGGAAAGAAAAATAATATTTTAATAGATTGGATTAAAAAATATAATGTTCATGAAATAAAAAGTAATTATATTAGCTATCACAATAATTCAAATAAACAGATTAGAGAAATATTAATAACAAACTACGTATGACAAAAAAAGGAACAAAAAGAAAATCAGAATTCAAACAAATGGCGTTTGAGACAGCTATAAGAAATCCTGAAAGATATTTAGGTATTATTTCTGCTGTCATTAAATTCGAAGGAGTCGTTCTAAATGATGAAAATCTATTAGAGATAGTTTCTTCCTTGTATCTTTCTGGAGAAGTTTCTAGTCCTAATATTGTTATTAATAAAAATTCAACCATTGAAAGTATCAAAACAGATGTCATCGAAGTTAACTTATCAAGAAATGGAGATGGGGGCTTTCCAAAAGGTTTCTGTTCACGTTTTTGGACCTATATGAGAACCTTGTCTGAATTAGGCTTCGTTTATGCGAGATATAATAAACAATTCTATATCTCAGAAATGGGAAAAAAGCTTCTTTCTGGTGAAGTTGATGAACAAGAGGCCTTTTCAATTCAAGCTATGAAGTTTAATAGAAAGTCACCTTACAGAAATGTAAGTAATGATTATAATTTTTTCAAACTTACACTTGAAGTCTTATTAGATAGGGATAATAAAGGTAAAAGACTAAGTTATGAGCAGTTTATAGTCTTAACTTTTAATCAGTCTGGAGAAGCTAAGGAAACAATAGATATTATTGAAAATAATACTTTTGCTGATTATGATCAAGTTTATAATTTTGTTTCTAACCATTATGGAAATACAAATAAAATAACAACCGTTACAGCAGATTATCCAGATGTTGTTAGAAGGTTGTTCATAATTTCGGGCTTTGTAACTATCAGATACCAAGGGAAAAAGTTTATTGAGATTAATAAAGCAAAAATAGATTACATTAAAGATATTGTTGGTGTCGAATTTAATCTTAGTGAGGAAGAAAAGACTGATGATCTAAAATATTTTGAAAAACTTAATGAAAAAAACAATATCTTTATTGATATAGCTTTAAAATACAGAGAGGAAGATAAAATTAATGCTGATGAGTATACCAAAAAGATTTATAATATTATTGACGACTACAAAATAACTGAAAGCAAAATAGTGTCTGGAATTAAAAATATAGGACAAAAGGGTGAAGATGTTCATGAGGAATTTAAAGAAATTCCAGCACCTTTAAAACTCGAGTTTTATATCTCAATATTTGTAGCAATAAAGTATAAAGATCAATTTAGGATACGACCAAATTATAAAGTTGATCATATTGGTAAACCTTATTCCCATGCACCTGGAAATAATGGAGATATTGATGTATACTCGGAAGCAGTTTATTGGTTAATTGAAGTTACTCTAATTAGAAACAAGACACAATTATTAAATAACGAAACCACTTCTGTAATAAGACACCTTATTTCAACTGAAGAATTTTCTAATCGTAAAAGCAAATACTTATCACTAATTGCTCCTATTATTCATGACGACACAGAAGGTTTTTTAAATTATGCAATGATCAACGAGAACACGGAACAAAATAAAGTTTTTGTTAAGCCTTATGACGTACAATCATTCATAAGCACAACCCTTGCTGAAAACAATTTTAGAGATATGGAAGAATATTCTAAAAAAGTTCACGATAAGTTTAGATTAAAGTTATCTATATAAACCATGAAAGCAATAATCCTTGCACGAGTATCAGATAAGAAACAAGATTCAAACGAAGCCCAAGTCGTACGTGTTTCTGATTATGTAAAATTCAAGGGTCTTACTGTTTGGAAGACTGTAGAGATTGAAGAATCGTCTACTAAAGGAGATCGAGAAAAGTTTCAGGAAGTTATTAAAGTTATTCAAGATTCAAAAGAAATCATTGCTCTTGTGGTCGATACTGTGGACCGTCTTCAGAGAAGCTTTAAAGAATCCGTCCAGCTTGATGAACTAAGAAGGGCTGGAAAGATTGAAATACATTTCTACCGAGAAAATCTTGTAATACATAAGGACTCAAACAGTTCTGATATTTTACGCTGGGATATGGCTGTAATGTTTGCTAAAAGTTATGTACTTCAACTTAGTGATAACGTTAAAAGAAAACAAAAGCATATGTTATCTATCGGTGAACTAATTGGAAAACCGCCAATAGGATACGAAAGTATGTATGACGAAAACGGAAAAAGAATAGATGTTGTTTTTGATCCAATTAAGGCCCATCTGATTAAAAAAATGTTTGAGTTATACGCAACTGGAAACCACTCAACACTAACGATTAGAGATCTCATATTAAAAGAAGGTCTTAAAAGTAGTGTTGGAAAACCACTTGCACTAAGTATGATTGATCACATTTTGAACAATACTTTTTACTACGGAATTATGGTTTCAAAAAAGAAATCTTATCCTCATAAATATCAACCACTCATAACAAAGGAGCTTTTTGATAAATGTCAGAGAATAAGAAAGGGTTGGCATAAAAAACCATTTGCCTATGCTTCAAAGCCATTTATATTACGAGGATTGGTCCGATGTGGTAAATGTGGCTGTTCTATGAGTCCATACATTAAGAAAGAAAAATATATATATTACAGTTGCTCAAATGGTAAAAAAGATATTTGCAGTACAAAGATATGTATTCGAGAAGAAGCCCTTCTAGAGCCAATTTACGAGGTTTTAGAGGCATTCAACAGTATTCCACAAGAGAAGATCGATAAACTCATAGAAGGGCTCAAACAATCTAGCAATGCAAAGAATCTTTACCACAGAAATACGATCAATACTTTACAGTCAGAATACAACTCAACTCAGACTAGAATCGATCGTTTAATGGATCTCTTGATCGACAGTAGTATTACTAAGGATGACTATGACAAAAAGTTAAAGGAACTCAAAGATAAACAGTACGATATAAACATTCAACTTGATGAGCATACAAAGGCAGACGAAAGCTATTATATTACTGCATCTACAGTGTTTAATCTTGCAAAGGATGCAATGGAATTATTTGAAAGTTCCGAAGTGCTTGAAAAACGAGCTATTGTAAATTACCTACTTTCGAACTACACCATAAACGAAAAAACGCCTTGTATTACAATGCGTTCTCCGTTCAAAGAGTTGCTTTCTTTGGCTACTCAACCTATGGGGCTCGGGAGGTAGGGATCGAACCTACGACCAATCGCTTACGTTTACTCTTCTATTACTAGAAGTACGGACTATATCATATCCATGTCCTTCGCAATTATGCTCAGGATTTAGGACCAGGGCGCTTCGTCCTTCGACACTTGTCTCGGGACTACTCCCCGAAGGGATAGTCTCTACACCTTCAAGCTCATTTACCGGATTTGTCTGCGTTCAGGCTTCGCCTTCACTGTCACAATCCGCCATTCGCTTCCCCATAGTAATGGGGACCCCGAAAATAATGGGCTCGCTTGGCTCGGGATTATCCTTGCAAAAAGGACTTCCCCGAATTCACCTCGTTTTTCAATCTATCTTTCAATAGAAAGCTGCGTAATGCCTGCCTCGACTTCTCGATGGCAATTTGCACAGAGGAGGACGCATATATCAAGTTCAAGCTGGATTTTACTCCAAGCTCTTATATAACCTTTGTCTCCAATACCAAAACTTTTTTCTGACTTATTTATATGATGAAGCTCTAGCGCCCCAACACATTTTTTATAGCCACAAATTTGGTATTGACCACCTTTATACTCAATAGCTAAAGTTTTTATCTTTTTTCTTCTTTTTGCTACTGCTTTGATAAGTGCCTCTCTTCTGTCGGCATATTTTCTAGTATCTGTCATATAGACATTATACCAAAAAATTATACTCCACAGGCGACCGCTCTACCGCTGAGCTACTCCCGAATATTAAAGAACTTCTATATATTAACAGAAATCTCAAAAAATACAAATACTGTCTTAAATTATTCGCACAAAAAGACGGATAAATGGAATTAAAATATAATATAAAAATCCAGGCTTTTCTAACTTCTCATCAAAAATTTTTGAAGCTTTTTTCCAGTTATTAACAATATCTAAAAGTTTAGACACAGCATCTTGATTATTTAAAAAAACTCCTATTTCACTATTATAATTGAAAGACAAAAAATCCAAATTCTGACTGCCTACCACGGCTTCTGTATTATCTATAATCATAGCCTTGGCATGATTCATATAGGGTTCTATATAAAAATCCACACCCAGTTTGGAAACCTTAGAGATAAAAAAATAATTGGCTCTGTCAACAAAAACAAAATGATCTGTATTTCTAGGTATCAAAACCTCAACTCTAACCCCACGCAAAACAGCCTGATGAAGCAATACAATAAACCAGCGTTTCGGAACAAAATATGGAGTCACTAAAATAATACTTTTTTTAGCATTATTAATGTGTTCTTTATAAATTTTCTTTAAAGTAAACTTTTTGGTTAGTGGAAAATGTTCATAAATATAAGTTTTGGTTTTGTCTGATAAAATTCTTTTACGAATTACTTTGATATTTGTGTCTTTACCACCCGCATATATATAAGCTTTGGCAAAACTATTAATGAGGTGGAATAATGTCTTTTTTCCAGATAAACGAATCACTAGATCATTCCAAAGGAAAGACGGCTTGGTCAAATTTACACCTCCGATGAATGCGATCTGTTCATCTATAATTAACAATTTCCTATGAGTACGATGAAATAAATTACTTATAAAAAGTATCTCGACTGATGCATTAGTTAAAATCTGTATAGATTCCTTAGATAAATTTCTGCTCCCTAATGAATCCAATATAATCCTCACCCTTAGGCCTTCTTTTGCTTTTTTATTAAGAAGCGAGACAAAATCGTATTGATCCATATCATCAGTAAAAATATACATTTCTAAATACACACTCACTTTAGCTTGCTTTATTGCTTCATACATTGCAATCCAAGACTTTTCTGAATTATTGTAAAATCTATAAGGCATCAAAATATTATACACTAAAATAATCCAAAAGATGTTATAATATATAGATGAAGCGATACAAGAAAACAAAGCAGAAGTCCTACAAAAAACATTTAATTGTGACCCCAATATTAGCAGGAATTATGTTGATGCTATTCGTAGTAGTTTATTACAAAATAGACCCTGCCCTTTTAGCAGAAATTTCTTTTTATCAAGACCTCGCCAATCCAAATATTAAAATAATAAAAATACAAGAAGGCTTACGCAAAGAACAAGTAGTAGAAACGATAGCTAAAAAATTAGAATGGACTGAAGTGGAAAAACAAAATTTTCTGAACGCACACTTGGCACTGGAGGATACCAATGAATTAGAAGGCAAATATTTTCCGAAAACATACCTAATAAACAAAGATGCAAAACCGACAGAAGTCAGTGGCACCATTATTCAAGAATTCAATAAACAAATAGAAAAAGTTAAAAAAGCTAAAACCAAAGAAATAATCAATGAGGACACTGCTATCAAAATAGCCTCTATCATCCAACGCGAAGCAGGTGGTAAAAAAGATAGGTATATCATATCTGGTATTATTTGGAATAGATTTTGGCTAGGAATGAAGCTCCAAATGGACGCAACTCTGCAATATGCCAAAGGATCTGAGGAAGAGGGTTGGTGGCAAAAAGTACACCCAGATGACAAGTATATAGACTCCCCTTACAATACATATCTACACAAAGGACTACCACCGGGCCCTATAGCCAACCCTGGACTAGAGGCCATCAAAGCAGCTTATAACCCTGCTAAAACAGATTGTTTGTTCTATCTACACGATAGGAAGGGTAGATTTCACTGCTCCAAAGACTATGCCGGGCATAAAAAGAATATAGAATTGTATTATTAAATTTGATTTGCAAAATTTTTTAAATAAGATAGACTATTTAGTACCTCTCTGTAGATTATTTAATATAGGGGCTGTTAGCTCATCTGTAGCGCTTCGTGAGAGCAACACAGAAAGTTAAAAGTTCGATAATTTAATATAAGGGCCGTTAGCTCATCTGGTAGAGCACCTCATTTGCAATGAGGGGGTGGCAGGTTCGAGTCCTGTACGGTCCACCAAACGAAACTTGTTCGGAATTAAGAAAATGGAGCGATTTTGCGGGAGCCAAAATCGCTCCGCATTTCTAATTTCGCCGATGTTTCTTTCTGTGGTGTCATTATATCATTTGCTCGAACTTATTTCCAAAAGAAGCTAGGCGAAGAATGAGACATACCACGCGTAGAAAAAAGAGCCGTCCGAAAGGATGGCCTTTTTTATTGCGTGGACCGTAAGCAAGGTGCCTACGCACCTTGCGTCAGAACGAGAAAAGCTTTTCGTTATGAATTTGGATTTAATAATCCAAATTCATAGAAAAGGTATACTGTCCATGTAATGGAAGAGTCCTGTTTTCAAACCGAAAAGTATCCACGAGCGTAGCTCGAGAGTCCTGCCCCCGCCATAAACAAATTAAATATGCTATATTGTTTATATTATTAACTAATAAAACAAATATATGTTAAAGGATTTCAAGCAGTTTTTATTAAGAGGCAATGTAGTAGACTTGGCAGTCGGTGTAGTAGTTGGTGCAGCTTTTGGAACTATAGTATCAGCTTTTGTAACGGACTTATTGACCCCACTTATAGCAGCGATAGCAAAGGTTCCTGACTTTAGCGGACTATTCTTCACTATCAATGACTCACAGTTCATGTATGGGCATTTTATAAACTCACTTGCCTCTTTCCTGCTCGTTGCAGGTGCTGTATTCTTCTTTGTAGTAAAACCTATGAACATACTAATAGCAAAATCTAAAAAAGAAGCTCCGCTAGACCCAACAACAAAGAAATGCACTGAATGTATAAGCGAGATTCCACTACAGGCAAAGCGTTGTCCGCACTGCACACAAGTCTTGATTTAATCGATACAACAATACAAAATAAAAATCCCCATAAATTTATGGGGATTTTTATTTTGTCTATTTTTTAAAAACGATTATGCATTTTGCATAGTCTTAGTAGCGCTACGATAGAACACTCCACCGAGCAAGAACAAGAATCCTACAACAGAAGCACCAGATACGAGTAAGTATGAGGTATCCTCGTCTAATTTTCCTTGTCCAAGCAAACGAAATGCCCAAGTGAAAGTAATGAGCAACAACCCTATACCGAACATCAATGAACGACTGCGAACAACTGGATTGTCAGTAGAAAGAGCAAGCCAGATAAAGTATATAGCGCTAGGTATCCAGACTAAATACATAAGCCAAGCGTCTAATTGAGACAAAGCCTTTAACATACTTCCACCCAAAAAGCTAAGATCTATAGCCATAAGTCCAGCTACTTGCCACAAAGTACGCATAGCAGCCAAAATATAGAAAATCCACAATGCAGTATTTTTATAAACACTATTACTGCCTACGAACATGAGTTTGATGAACAAAACCAAAGAAACCCAAAGCACTAAATCAGAAATGATAAACATCACGGCTTGTGTGTTGCCTGTTGTCTTTAGTATGGTCAAAGAGATCAAAGTTAAAAAGACAAACGTAATTATAAGATATGAACCCAAAGTTCGCACTTGTTGCGAAACTGGATCCATCTTAGATTTACGACTGTGTAAAATACCCCATGCGACTATAGCTATCACTGCATCAATAAACGCTGTTATTCCTATAAATTCCATTTTTTTAAAAATTAAATTAATAAATTAATAAATCGACTTTTGCTAATATACTTATAACACTAAATCGTGTATAATAAATAAATTATAACAATAACCACAAATAATAACAATGCAAGATACTAACACCACCAATATTCCTGCTGTATTCCTTATGACTAAGGTCAAAAAACCTATATCTTTAAAGCTTTTTTGGATTTTACTTTCTTTGAGCATATTCGTGTCTATCGTCAATACGATACTTGTTATTTATGCATTCAGAGACTTATACTCATTATTGACTTTAGCAGAAATACTCAATACTCTTGGCAATCAGTTTGTATTATTGTTGATATTCGTTTTTGTGCCAGCTCTTTTGTTGTCAACTATTACGGCGAACGACTTCTCCTCCCCTATTAAAGAAATAGGCAAAAACATCAAAGCCATAGCCAGTGGCAATCTAGACATCAAAATGACTACGAATCGCAAAGATGAATTCGGCACTTTGATAGGACTTTTCAACAACATGACCGCTCAACTCAAAGAAGTACAAAATAGAAATAAAGAAATTACTAAAATCAAAACCAACTTCATCACAGTAGCTTCGCATCAACTACGCACACCATCCTCCGGTGTAGGATTAGGACTCCAATCATTATTGAATGGCGACAAAGGACCCATCAACCCCGAACAAAAAGATTTGCTCGAGAAATGCTACACTCGCAATGTAGAAATGATCCAAACCGTCAACAACTTGCTTTCTATTGCAGAAATGGAAGAAGGTGAATTCAATTATGAATTCGAACCTATAGACCTCAACACTATTATTGGTAAATTAATAGACAATTATAACCTCAAAACAAAAATAAAAAACACTAGACTTATCTACAAAAATAATTTAGATAAAGAAACTAAAATAATAGCCGACCCGAATAGAATATATATGGTTTTTGCTAATATTTTAGAAAATGCTTTTGAGTACAGCAAACATGATATGGATATAGAAATCACTCTAAAAAAGAAAGATGAGAAGCTCGTGGTGGATATTGCCAATTATGGCATAGGCATAGACAAAGAAGATGCAGACAAAATATTCACCCAATTCTTCCGAGCTGAGTCAGCACTCAAAACCAAACCTAATGGCATAGGGCTCTCCCTCTATATTGCCAAAAAGATAGTAGAATACCATCAAGGTCACCTACTCTTCTTCTCCGATGACCTCACAGGCAAGACCACCTTTAGTGTAGAAATACCTATTAACAAAGAACT
Source organism: bacterium (assembly GCA_030857065.1). Classification (GTDB taxonomy): domain Bacteria; phylum Patescibacteriota; class Minisyncoccia; order Phycocordibacterales; family UBA9973; genus UBA9973. The sequence continues at coordinate 12,007 of JALYOD010000063.1, forward strand.
TGCAGCAGGCAAACCAAAAATGGAAGAATTTTTGGAAAATATTTAGAAATAGTTGTATAAAATTAGATAAAAAGACAAATAAAAAAGGCTGAATCTTTTTGCATAGCAAAAAATTCAGCCTTTACGATATCCCGCTAACCCGCGGGGATGGGTTCTAGAACCAAAACTCTTTAGTGAGTTTGATTCCAAAAAAATAATCGAGGTTTTGATTGTTATTGTAGAGAACACCCCCGTATAATTTAATGGGAAAATTCTCTGCTCCTAATTCCAAACCAGCATTTGCCCCTTGGGACAATTCTTTGTTTGGTGAATAAGAGTAACCTAAAAAAGGAGATATTTCTAACTTTTCTAGTGGTAGAGTGTAACTCACTCTACCTTGTGCAATAAATCCATTAAGCCTAATTGGATTTTCTGGATAAGGTGATGGGTCTGTCTCAACGATAAACTCTTTCTTCATAGCAAAATGATAACCAGGAGAAAGAGCGAAGCCTAAACCTTTGGCTGGGCCATCAGTAAACCTACTTTGAATAGTAAGTCCAACCGAAGTTCCCCAAAGGAACTTACCTAGAAAGTCTGGGCGATGATTCGATACACCGCCGATTTCGACAAATGGAGCAACGCCCCATTTGTACCATTTGGGTAGTGGTGTGTCCACTACCTCTTCTTTAGCTCCTACCGTAATGTCGGGAGGAGGTTTTTCTTCCTCCACCTGCACCTCCACATGTGGAGTTTCAGGAGTTTCTTCTGGTTTGAAAACAGTTTTTTCAATGTCTGAAACTTTCGCCTCGACATTAGAAATTCTGTTTTCATGGTCATCTAGCACTTGACCGTGCTTTTTGACCACATCATAGAGTGGGTCGTGTTCCGGCCTAAAAGTTGGTGCCGGAACAACTTTTGTTGTTTGCTTTTTTGGGGTGGTCTTTTTTTCGCCCCACTTTACACAAATGATTCCTCCCCCTTTTTTGTTATTGGGGTAGAAACCGTTTGGGCAATCGCAAACCCCATCTTTTTCATTGATGAGGACTTGATCACCAACTTTGTATGTTCTGTTGGGATCATACGCCTCTTGCGTAAAAACTACACTCGTAGCCAATACACAAAATAAAAATATAAATAATATTTTCATTATTTGATTTTTTTGTTTTTTAAAAAAAATTAAGAAAAAAAATTACTTCACTGTGGTATTACTTCTCAAGAAACCACCAGGGGTTTCTAAAATAGCAATTACAGTGCCTGATATCTGAACTGGGATTTTTAAGAGAAATTCCTCCCTCATCGGCATCATCTGTTGGAACAGAAGATTGCCTTTGATGTCATAAACTCTTAAGTCCCCTTCCTCTGCCCCATATATATCAATGAGCAGGTCATCAGCAAGTCCTCCATGAACCATAAGTTCACCAGTTCTTGTTGACGACGCCCAGAAATCCGAGAGTCTAACTTCTGCAGTATCTTTACAGAGATTTGCATCAGTCACAGTGGCAGTATAAATACCGCCTTTGAGTCCTGACGCAGAAGCTTGGGTCGAATTCGTGTTATACCACTGCCATTTGTATGGCATTGTTCCGCCTTCTACCTTAAAGCTTGCTTGTCCATTCCACCTTTCAGTAGGATGAGAGTAGCCGTTGTCTGTAATCATCGGGGATTCCAATTCAATGATCCTTTGACGGATAATAGAATCACAACCACGATAATTCGTGAGAATAGTATCCCACATAACATCCGAATTTTTTACCCCACAAAAAGTTTTGGTGGATAAAACAGTCGGCATACTTCCTGCATAAATTACACTATCAACAACAGTTGAATCACAACCATATTGATTGGTGAAAAAATGCGGGAATACTCCTGCTTGCATTTTATCGCAAACATAAGAAACATTTGCTTTTCTAAATGGGGCTACAAATTGTACGCTCCATTTAATAATACTGTCGCAACCATAAATGGTTGATAGAGTATCAACAAAATTTCCTGATTGCGTTTTATCGCAAGTGCGAGTAAGGGGCAATTGTTTGGTGATAGGGAAAGCTTGTAAGCTATCTATAATCACCAAAGAATCACAACCGTAGCGATTCTGAAGAAAAATTTCTTTATGCACGGGCTTTTTCAAACCACACACATAAAGACTTATTCTTGTAGTATCCAACTTCTGAAAAAGTTCAGTAGTGTTAACCACAATAGAATCACATCCTCCCTCAGCAGTTTTCAAATTCAAAACTAACTTTCCTGCTTTCGTAGGATCACAAGTTTTAGAATTTAAAAAAGTCGTGTCGATTTTTTGTCTTACAACATTGACTACCCTTACAATACTATCGCACTTGTTAGCGCGAGGTATATATAAAAAGTAGTCAGGAGTAGCAACACAAACCTTTTTTGTGATAGTGCTAGCTATATAACCTGATTTAAAGGTTATTACTACCATACTGTCACAACCATACTGCGATTTGAAAATCGGTGGACTTGTAACAACTAACCCAATAAGATTTGAATCACAAGTTAGTGAATCCATAGATCCAAAAACTTTGTCTGGTGAATAATTCACCCTCTTAATAGTCATTACGCTATCACAATTTAAATTGTAATATTTAATAACACTATTAACAGTCCCAGTATCAGCTGGGTTGCAAGACACAGAATTCAAATTCAAAATATAAGTTTTCGCAAATGTATATCTAAAGATAGACATACTATCTAATCCTGTAATCAAACTTTTACCACTAGACACTGTGTCTAATTTCAAAGTTTTTAAAGAATCACAATCTTTCCTGTTTATCACAGAACTGTATGTGACCCCCTGATTGTCCGACTTAACTTCGACAGACTTAATGTCAGTGCAGTAGTCACCATCAGTCACCGTACAGGTATAAATCCCTGCAGGAATATTGTTTAAAATGGGACCGAAAACTCCGGTGTTCCATTTAAAAAACATACCCTGTTGCTTGCCACCAGTAACGGTAGCAGTAGCTGTTCCATCGCTTTTGCCAAAAGTTGCCTTCGTGGCAGAAAGTGACAAAACTGGTGCTGTGCTTCCATCAATCTGAGCTTGATACAAAGAATAGAAGGAAGTCCCACTATCGTTGATATCAACACGATAAGTTCCAGATCCTAAATTTTCTTTACTCACGCTACCATTGCTGGTAGTTGTGAGTAAGATAACCAGACCTGTATGATTATCGGTAATTTTGTAGGTATACGGTGGAACTCCACCTTCTACCCATAAAACTATTTTTCCATTATTTTCACCACACTTGGTGGTGAAAGTCTCGGTGGCACAGTTGAATTCAACTTGTGCGCTCAACTGGAACCCTGAAAAAGATAGGGTCAGGAGCAATAAAAGATACATTATCTTTTCCATTCTTATGTGTTTTTTTAAATTTTTTACTTAGCAAAATTGCCAATTCAAAGGCCAAAAATAATCTTTCGCCCCTAAATTAGCAATTTTTACCTAATAAAAAACCCAAAAAAAATATATTTCAAATAACATTTAACTACCATATACTAGCATAGATGAGTAGAAAAGTCAAGTGAATTAAAGATAGGTTAAAAGATAGATTCAAAGGACAAAATTCCATAAAAACAAAAAGCCCCTTGCGGGGCTTTTTGCGGCACTTATGTTGTTTCGATTTATGATGAGAGTAACCTCTCACTCACCCACAGAGTATAGCATATTGCTAAAATAAAAGCAAGTGTGTATACTAAAAAGGCAGGCAACGGATAGTTACTCTTCCCTGTTTACAGGAAAGAGAGGAAAGTCCGAACACACAGTTCTATGCAAATAGAATTAAACGTAGTGGGTAATACCCACCGACAGTGATGTCGAGGTGCGAACAGAAACGACCCGGTTAAGTCCGGCTGAAACGGCTAAATCTTTACGCGTGTGCAAGATCGTGTCCCGAGAGCAATCGAGGGAAGAATCGCTTGAGTCCTTGAGTAATTGAGGACCTAGACAAATTGCTATACTTTGATTCGTCAAAGAACAGAATTCGGCTTATGAATGCCTGCAAAAAATGAAAAATCCTCTCGAAAGAGAGGATTTTTCTATTTTAAGAATTTTTTAAAAATCTAATTTATCCCCTATTTGCAAATTGTATTTATTAGTAAAGCCTGACACAACTTCCAATACATACAAGGACTCCTCTTCTCCACCAAAATTGGCTGGGAAACTTTCAGGCCCTACATCTTTGGCAATAAACACTATTTCTTTATTCATATCGAGCCATATCATATCAATAGCAAAATGCATATCTTTCATCCAAAATGGATAGTGCCCCATATTATCAAAAACAAAAAGCATACCTTCGTCTTCCATCATTTCTAATTTATCAGAGAGTCCTAGTGCTCTAGAAGGTTCGGTATTTACTACTTCAGCTTTTAAAACTACACTAGCAGTCGTATTATTTATTTTAATAAAAGTATAATTTTTATTAAAAGAATTTATATTTGAATTTATAGCATTTGCATCTTTTTTTATATTATCCTGTTTATTTAAAATCAAAAAAAGACAAATACCTAAAAATAGTATTACAACAAATATTTTGAAAATTTTATTTGTGGTCACCATTAGTCCAACCAAAAAGTTTACCTATATTCTCTGCAGTTTCTCTCTTGCGGGCAATTTTAATAGTTCCATCTTGAGCGATTATTTTCATAGGAGCGGAGAGTAGGCAATGATGCGATGCTAATCCGTCTTGATACGCACCAGTGTCGAGTATTGCTACATACTGATCTTTGTTTTCGTGAAGCTTCGGCATTAGAATATAATTGCCCCCAGCTGTGTATTTGTCATCAGAGTCACAAGTAGAGCCTGCGAGCCAAGTAGCCTTGAGCGGACGATCCATATTGTTGCATGGTATGACATGCCACTTCTGGTGTATAGCCCAAGTGTCTTTCAAATCATTCATAAATGACCCATCTACTATATACCAAGCTTTGGCGTTGGCTTTCGGCACGGGCTTCTCAGAGATGACTTTGTACAAAGTCACTTGCGCAGGAGCTACGATGTATTGGCCCCATTCTACTGCGAGGTTTGGATGCTTGATGCCCTTTTTGTCAGCAAGATTTTTCAAAAGTTTTACTATCTGACTGGAGACACTTTTGGCCGTGTAGAATTTCTTTTTCTCATAAGGCACACCGAATCCTCCACCCATATCTAGAGTGTCCAGATTCGGATGAGTCTTTTGCAAATCTGCATAAACATTGAAAGCCCTTTTGACTCCTTCAAAAATACTTTTCTGAGTCTTGATCTGGCTACCCATATGGTAATGCAATATTTTCAAATTTTTCATTTTTGGCAATTCTAAAACATCACGCTCAGAAAGGCCAAAACGGTCAAACTTCTTGTCCCAATGAGTGTCAGCTTTGACATCTAAATCCACACGCACACCTATGTCCCCCTTGTATTTAACACATCGCTCTATTTCCTCTGGACCTTCGATGATGGGTACTATGTTCATACCTTTCCCTCGTAGCTCTTCTATCAAATCTAAGTATTGTTTGGTTTTTGGACCATTGCAAAATACACGAATTTTGTTGTTAAACTTCTCGCCTTCCCAAAGCTTTTTGACCAACCAAAGTTCATTGGCAGAAGTCACCTCCAAATTCGCACCTTCAGAGATAAGAGGCAAAATGAATTCTTTGTTCTGGTTGACCTTCATTGGATAATGATAGAAGAATTTGCCTTTGTAGCCATATATCTTCATATACGCTTGGAAATATCCTATAAGGTCTTTGAGTCTGTCTTCTATAAGGAATGGGAAAATGACTTGAAGTGGTGTGCCGTATTTGTGGGCCAAGTCGTGAAGATTATAAATATGATTGCCTTCGGTGGCAGTGAGCTCGCCTTCCTTGTTTACAGCGAAAAGACCAGTGTTAAATTCATCAACACCGAGCTTCCAAAACTTCTGCCAATTCTTGCCGGGTTTTTTGGGTTTTTTATTTTTCTTGCTTTTTTTATTTATTATTTTTACTACTTTATTTTCGTCCATTTTAGTTAAGTTATTATATCAGAAAGATATGAAAAGTCAAGCTTAAATTATTCTACTAAATATCTATCCAAGAATTCTTTTTTAAATATAAAAAATCTATCATCCAATATCGACTGTCTTATATCTTTAACCAAGTTTACAATAAAATACAAATTATGTATAGAGGCTAGAGTACCTGCGAGCATTTCTTTGCCGTGAAAGAGATGCGCTATGTAGGCTCGAGAGTAATTCTGACAAGAATAACAAATGCAACTCGAGTCTATGGGAGTATAATCATTTCGAAACTGCTTGTTCATAATTATTATCTTGCCATTTTTGGTATATATAGTGCCATTGCGTCCGAGCCGTGTCGGTGCTACGCAATCAAATAAATCCACACCATTTTCTATTCCCATAAACAAATCTTCCGGCTCACCGATGCCGAGCAGGTGCCGAGGCTTATCTTCAGGCAAAATTTCATTCACCCACTTCACGGCAGTCTGCATATCTTCTTTGGCAAAAGATCCACCTATGCCAAATCCGTCAAAATACTGGCCATCCACATTCATTTCCGCAATTATCTTTGCAGATTTTTTTCTTAAAAATTCTTCCCTACCACCCTGAACGATGCCAAAGAGCGTCTGAGCCCAAGAATTTTTTATGAGGGGTGTCTCGCAGGCTGTCGAGCCGAGAGGCAGCGCTGGTAGAGCACTACCAGACAGCGACCCCGCAGAAAAAGATTCTTGGGTAAAGGCGTTTTTCTCCTGCGATAATTTTACATGCTCCCTCAAACATCTCTCTGCCCACGCATGCGTGCGGTCGAGGGCTTCTTCTTGATATTTAAAATCTTCTGCCGGCGAAGTACACTCATCAAAAGCAAAAATAATATCCGCGCCGATGTTGTGCTGGATCTGGATAGACTTCTCTGGAGTGATGTAATGTATAGAGCCGTCGAGATGGGATTTGAAAGACACACCGTCGTTGCCTATCTTGGCGAGCCTCGGTGCATCAGAATCATCGAAACGCTCTGGGATCATAAGTGATGGGTCTGTGACTTTCAAAACTTTTGAAATGTCTTTGCCGTATGCCACACCGAGTGAAAAAACTTGAAATCCTCCCGAGTCGGTCATGGTCGGCACGATATTGCCATCTATACCACGCCAATTCATAAATTTGCCTAGTCCTCCAGCATCGCGAACTATCTCATCACCTGGCTGTAAATATAAATGATAAGTATTAGCAAGAACTACTTCGCTCCCAGCATCCAGTACCTGATTCGTATTTAAAGACTTCACAGTCCCCTTGGTACCGACAGCCACGAATGCTGGTGTGTGTATCACACCATGAGGTGTCGTGAGTACCCCAACACGCCCCAGAGTATCATTTAATTTTTTCTCAATTTTAAAATTCATCTTATTTCTCCACCTGCACGAATTTTAATTCTTGAATATTTACAGGACTTGTGAGTAACGCTTTCTTGGTAGAGTCGTGTGGATCAGAGATGATTGCTTGCATTTTGGCTATAACAGAAGTCGGAAGTCCTGGCAAATGCAATTCTGTGTATTCTTGTATTTCTAGATCACGATGTATTATCA
>JALYOD010000014.1 GCA_030857065.1 bacterium
GCTCTTTCCGCAAACAATTCTGACTTTCAGATGAGTGCTACTTGGAGCGCAACAAACACTGGTCCAGGAACTGGCCAATATACTTTAAATGAAAGTAACACTCCAACTGCATACCAAGCCATGACAGTAGATATGACAACAGGCGCAGATTACTCTACCAACGAAATAATGGACGCAGTTGTCGGTGCGAGTTGTGCGGCTTTGACGCCATTTGCATTAATTGGTTACACTTCTGGAGACACTCTAGCAGAGGCACAAGCAGCAACACCAACAATGACAGTACCAACATTTACCAATTTAACAAATGATAAGTTTGTTATTGTTTGGAATGATGACTGTGCAACTGCAGAAAATAACGGCAACATCGGAGGCAACGTAGTATCAGGTCCGGGAGTTTTGGCAGTCACATCTGTAGAGCTCACAGACACTTCTGCTACCGCTGACGGCACATTTGCAAGTGGCTGGAAATACACTTTCAACATCACAGTTCCTACCAACGAAACAGGCGTAGCTATGAAGTTCTCTGATTGGGCAAGAACTGGTGGTGGTGGAACAATTCCAACTGCAAACAATGTACGTATCTCATCTGCACAAGCAAATAACGCTGGCGCGACTATTCTAGTTACCGCAGCAAATACTTACACAACTCCTAACCTTACTATGACTGGCGACCTTGATCCTTTAATGGATGGTCTACAAGTAAAAGTAGTAGTCGAAGTAGCAGTACCAGTAGGTACACCAAGTGGTGCATACACAACTACATACGGAGTACAATCACAACCTTAATGAATTAAAAACAAAAAAATATGATAAAATTAAAAACAACAATCACGACACTAGCATTAATAGCCGTGTTAATAAGTACACAGAGTGCACTTGCTATAGCTCCCCCAGCGGGACCGGCACCAGTCAATCTTCTTTCTGCAGGTAATTTTGCATTACTTTCTAAAGCAGGTGTCACAAACACAGGAAGTCACTTGAGCAATATTGTTGGTAACATTGGCGCTAGCCCTATCACCGCAGCATCTATGAATGGAGTATTTTGTTCAGAAATAACTGGAACAATCTACGGCGTAGATGCAGCTTATATAGGTAGTGGCAACACTATATGTTATGCAGGCAATCCTCCAGCTGGCAACAAGACACTCGTAGACAACGCAGTGCTCGACATGGGCACAGCCTATGCGGATGCGGCTGGAAGAACATTGCCAGATGGTACAGAACTTTATGCTGGCGACTTGAGTGGACAAAACTTTATCCCAGGATTATACAAATGGAGCACAGATGTATCTATCCTCTCTTCTGATGTGACGCTGACTGGTGGAGCGAATGATATTTGGATATTTCAAATTGCTGGAAATCTAAATGTAGCTTCTGCTGGTAGCCTAGCTGCAGGGCTGAAAGTCAAACTCCTCGGTGGTGCTCAGGCTTCAAATATTTTCTGGCAAGTAGGTGGTGCGACAGGGGCAACTCTTGGTACATACTCTACTTTCAACGGAAATATTTTGAGTGCCAAAGCTATTAGTATCCAAACTGGCGCAGTATTGAACGGCCGAGGTTTTGCACAAACACAAATCTCGCTCGATGCAAATGCTGTCACCAAGCCAATAGATACCAATGGTAACCTGCCAGGAACAGTTATAGGGAATGGAATTCTGAATGTAACTAGCGTGGAGTCTACAAAGACTGATGCCAATGCCGACGGTACATTCGCAAATGGATGGAAGTATACTTTCAACATCACAGTACCTACTAATGAAGCAAACCTCTCTATGAAGTTCGCAGATTGGGCGAGGACTGGTGGTGGTGGAACAATTCCAGCTGGAGGCAATATGAGAATTTCATCTGTACAAGCCGACAACGCTAATGCAACTATTCCAGTCATAACTACGAACATTTACACTACTCCAAACTTACACATCACAGGCGACCTTGATCCTTTAATGGATGGTCTACAAGTAAAAGTAGTAGTCGAAGTAGCAGTACCAGTAGGTACACCAAGTGGTGCATACACAACTACATACGGAGTAAAATCAGAGTAGAAATTAAAAAAACAAAATTATAAAAACATATGAAAAACAAAAAAATAATTAAAACATTTTTAATTCTCTCTCTAATTTTTGTTTTTGTATTTACTTCTAATGTATATGCATCAGAAGTCACAGGCAATCTGTCTTCTGCTTCGGGTAGTACATCTACTCAATCCTCTGGTGATAGCACGACTAGTGGCACTCTCTCTAGCAACTCAACATCTCTTACTTCAACTGATTCATCATCTAACAACGGAATTATAGCCGGTAATGTTAGTGGTGGCACAAGTGGAGGAACTGGTGGTGGAGGTAGTGGAGGAAGTTCTCTTCTAGCTTCAACTGTTATACCAAACACATATACGCAAAACTCACGAAATTCTGGCATAGTACTAGGTTCTAATGATACATCCAATGATGTAATACACAGTATGCCCGAAAGTATTATGGAGGATAGCAACACTCTTGCCATAAACACAACGCAAGATGATAGCTCTATTCAGACAGCGAACACAATAGAATCATCTACTGGGTTTAGTCTTATAAATTGGTTTTGGCTTCTTCTATTTCTTTTACTTTTACTTTTAATCGTAAAATATCTTTACGATCTAGAAAAGGATAATAGAAACAAAATCTCAAACTCGCGGTAAAAAAAGAATAAAAAGCGAATCACAAAAACCCTACACTGTAGGGTTTTTGTTTATTTGATAAATGAAAATATAGACACATGCTTTTATTATTTGTATAATTAATATATGGAAAGACTATCTTGGATTTTACCTGAATATGAAGAAAAAGAAAAAAATACAGACTGGTTCTGGGCTCTTGGTATTATTATAGTAGCTGGGTCTATTACATCTATCATATATCACAACTATTTCTTTTCAATCTTGATAGTATTGGGAGGAATATTAGTGGGTGTTTTTGCAAATAAAAAACCAGAATTGGTCAACTACCAACTCAATAAAGAAGGATTACAAATCAAAAATCGTATTTTCCCATTTAAAGAAATTAATAGTTATTGTGTAAATACAGACAAAATTCCAACCTTGATGATACATACCAAAAGATTCATGTTCCCTATCGTTTCTGTTCCTATAGAATATAGGAACAAAGATCAAATAATCAACATATTTTCAAATCAAAATATCAAAGAAGAAGAATTGAAAGAAAATATTATAGAAAAATTAATAGAGTATATCGATTTTTAAAGATAGACTTTTATTATAAAAATGTTAGTCTAACACAATGCTCTTGTAGTTTAATGGATAGAATGCTGGCCTGCGAAGCTGGCGATGCAGGTTCGATTCCTGCCGAGAGCACAAATAAAAAAAACCTCATAGATGAGGTTTTTTTTATTTGTGCTCTCGAGAAGCCAACTGCTTGGCTTCGTGCAGGAAGCGAAAAGCTTTTCGTTATAGATTTTTATTTACTAATATAAATCTATCGAAAAGGTGTACTGCTTCTGTAAATAGAGACCCCGACCGAGAGTATGTTTTACCTATTGACTTATTTTAATAAAGATGATATACTTCAGTAGATTAGTAATATACCTATATTTTATAAGAGTATATAACTGTGTTTTTGTTTTTGTCGCACATTTATTAAAATAATAATTAAAAAATTATGAAAAAATACATATTAATGTTTCCGGTTTTAATTTTGAGTCTATTTATAGGCTTCAATACAGCAAGTGCACAAAGTGCACCTTTTATTACTATATCTGCTAGTCCTACGAGTGTAGCCTATAGTGGTACTACTACTATTTCTTACACAGTAGCTAGTGCAACAGCTTGTACTGGTACCAGCTCCCCTTCAGTATTGGGTTGGAATAATAATTCCAAATCTACTTCTGGTGGATATTTCTACTCTGGTACACTTACAGCCAATACAACTTTCACTTTGAATTGTACAAATCCGTACGGTTCAATGACTAAGTCTGTTCTGGTAACAGTAGCACCAAGTGGTGGAGGCGGTGGCGGACAAGGATCTACTCCTGTCATTGTTTTGTCTGCATCACCGACAACAATAAATGCTGGCGGTAACACAACGCTAAATTGGAGTGTCTCAAATGGGGCAACTTCTTGTACTGCAACAGGTGGAGGTTTGGGTTGGAATAATACTAGCAAATCTACTTCTAGTGGATATTTCTACTCTGGTGCTTTGAATAGTACTACTACTTTTACTTTAACTTGTTCTAACCAATACGGTTCATCTAGTAAATACGTCACTGTATATGTAAACAGTACACCTCCCCCGACAGTATATGTACCTGTAGTGACCGTAACAGCAAGTCCGAATTATATTACTAGAGGAGGATCTTCTAGGATTTCTTGGACTACTACAAACAATCCTACATCTTGTACTATTAGTGGATGGTATGGCAACATGGGCGCATCAGGATCTAAGGTTGTTTATCCTACTTCGACTACTACTTACACTGTGACTTGTACTAATTCTGCAGGACAAGGTTCTGGTAGTGCTACAGTAACAGTGAATACTGTAGTTCCTCCACAAACTCCTACAGTTAATGTTACAGCAAATCCAAACTATGTATCATTTAATGGTACAACTACAATAAACTGGAGTTCTACAAGTGCGACATATTGTACTGCAAGCGGTAATGGTTGGTCTGGAAATAAAAATACAAGTGGTCAAATGGTTTTTGCAAACCTAACAAACACAACAACTTATACACTTACATGTACAGGTCAAGGTGGTACATCTTCTGATGCAGTTACTGTGACAGTTGGCAACAAACAAACTTCTGCTCCTTTAATAGAAACAAAATCTGCTACCAACATAACTACCAACTATGCAAGACTCAATGGTTACCTAAATCTAAATGGTAATTCTTATGCCGATGTTTGGTTTGCTTGGGGAACAGACAGCAATACCATCAATCAAACTAACAGAGTCAGACACTCTAATAATGCAAATGTAGATTATGGTCTGAGTGGTTTGCAACCAAACACTACGTACTACTTCGTGGCTGTAGCACAAGGTGAAGATGGTGTAATATATGGTAATCCTCAAAGTTTCTTAACAAGTGGCAATACTAACAACAATACTTGTAATTATGGCAATTGTGCACCGACAGCGGTCACTACTCTTGCTACAAATATAGGTAACACTAGCGCAAGACTCAATGGTCTAGGTATTATCAATGGCAATATAGCTACAGATGGATATTTTGAATGGGGTACTACACAATCTTTAGGATTTAGTACTACTACTGGATACATTGGCAACTCTTCATCAACTCCATACTTCCGAAGTTTGTTCAACCTAAATCGTAATACAACATATTACTACCGTGCTGTGGTAAACAATCAATACGGCACTGCGCGTGGTGACATCCAAAGCTTCCGTACAGGTAATACAAATACAACAACAAACACAAATACAATTATCTATCGCGACAGAATCGTAACAACAAACACAAATACTAATACCAACATCAATACTGGCATTTCAAAACCTTCACTTGTTTTCTTAAGTGTAAACAAGAACGGAAACATAAATGGTGGCATTAACAACACTGGTGGTGTAGTACGACGTGGAGAAGTTGTTGACTATGTTATTTATTACAAAAATGTATCTATCGAGCAACTCCGCGATGTAGTTCTGAAAGTTTCATTACCTAAAGAACTTACATTTATCTCTACTACTCGTGGATACCTTGCAGAAGACAGTAATACTATTGTATTAAACATTGGTAATTTATATCCTCAAGAAGAAGGTAGTATTACGGTCTCAGCGCGTGTAAGTAGCACAGTAGAGACAGGTAAAATAATAGTGGTCACAGGTAACGTGGCTTACACTATTGTTTCAAACAATAACCAAGAAGAAGTATTCGCTTATGAAAAAGATACAATAGAAGGTGGCGAAGTATTAGGACTACAAGGTATGGCATTATTCGGTAGCGGATTCTGGCCAAGTAGTTTGATCGGATGGTTGATACTACTTCTTATACTCCTCTTGATTATCTTTGTAACTCGAATGGCTTACAACAGGACTAGATCAACAGTAGTCACAAACAGAAACGGTCATACCGTCACTGAGACTACAACACACAATTAATAATTAATTAATTTACTAATAAAAAATAAAAGCCTCACAATGTGAGGCTTTTATTTTTGTTTCTATTGCTAATTTGTTTTCAATATTTATTCTTCTTGAGTAAAAGGTTCGCCTTTGGCCCAAGCTTTAACTATGTTGTAACTGGCTTCTCCACAGATAAACTTCTTTGTTTGTTCATTGTAGAAGAATGGCACACCTCCACACATGTCTTTGTCTAATGCGAGTAACTTCTCTTCATTTTCTTTATTATGCCAGACTTCAAAAGTATCTACCTTGACCCCTTCTTCCCTCTCCACTCGCTCTACGAGCTCATGCATACGCACGCAGTGCGGGCATTCTGTTCCATAAAATTCTAATAAATGTGACATAATTGTGAAGCGAAACTGAAATATTATTTTACTAATCGTGACAAGCGAGCTTTTTTGCGAGAAGCATTATTTTTCTTAATAATGCCTGTCTTGGCTGCTTTGTCTATTGCAGAGAAAGCTTGAGAAAGAATTTTACCAGCCTCAACTTTGTCAGTTTTAACAGTTTTTTCTACTTTCTTTATAACAGCTTTCATAATGCGACTTTTTCGGTCATTTACGGCCTTCTTGCGAAGTGAACCTCTTATTGCTTTTTTAGCTGATTGTGTAATTGGCATAAGATTAATATAACAGAAATATAGCTAAAATGCAAATGTGATATAATAAGTCTATGATCGGAAGTTTACGGGGTAAAATTATAGATAAAAATGAGAAGTTTGTAATACTTGAGGTGGGTATCGGCCTGCCTGCGCAGGCAGGTGTGGGATACAAAGTTGCCCTGTCGCCGGACACACTGACGCATATCAAAACAAACACAGAGGTATTTCTGTATATTCACACGCATGTGCGTGAAGATGCTTTTGACTTGTATGGGTTCTTGGAAATGAGTGGACTTGAATTCTTTGAAATGCTTTTGGGAGTGTCAGGAATAGGACCAAAAGGGGCTTTGGCTATTTTGAGTGTGGCATCAGTAGACACTTTAAAAAGAGCGATAAAGACTAATGACTTGGGATATTTAAACAAAATTTCCGGTATTGGCAAAAAGACAGCAGAAAAGATGGTAATAGAATTACGTGATAAGATTGGCAATATCGAAGTTGGTGCCAATATGCAAGACGAGCTAGATGCGCTAGAAGCTCTCAAGTCCTTGGGCTATTCACAAAACGATGCTCGTAATGCACTCAAAAGTTGCGACCCAGCATTAGCTACTAACGCAAAAATAAAACAAGCGCTGAAGATTCTGGGGAAGTAACCTAATCCCCACCTCGCCTATCGACACCCCTCCCCAGAGTACTGGAGAGGAGAAGAATGAGGACTACTTGAAGAAATATTTCTCTATCCCTTTCGCCGTAAGTCTAGCCATATCTTTATATGCTTTGTGGCGAGTAGAAGATTTACGGAAGATTTTGCCGTAAATATAACCATACTCTACTAGAACGCTACGCACTCCAGCATCTAAAGTTTCCTTTGTTCCTACTGCTATGAGCCCTGGGTCAGGAATAATGCCATTTACCTCTTTCGGGTAGTCACTCGCCACATATTTTGTGCGAAGCTTATCCCATATTCTTTGTGCTACATTTTTGCTCTCTAGTGCATTTGCCATCTGAGAATCTGGCACATACATAGCTATGCCTCTATATTTGCCCACTTCCCATTTTGTATCTCTAGGATAATCATTGAAGTGAATATGTAATACTAGATCCATCTTATTGTCATTCGCCCATTTGTTGATGCCATACAAAACATCTGAAGTATGCTGATTTGCATTCACATGATGTACTTCTTGGGGAGAATTTACCAACTCACCGCTAACTATTTTTTCTTGATTTATTTTCTTTTTTTCTGTTCTCCAATCATTTATCTCCTCTTTGTTATTGGTCAAATATTCATCAAATTCTTTTGTGTATCCGCCCCATCTACGAGTGATGTATACTTCAAACCTTTTGTCTTTTTTAAGAATATTGTAAAGTTCATTTCCCAATGAAAGATTCATATCCGCTTCTTTTATCTTGCCATACTGTGTACCCCAGACTTCATCATCGTGGCCCGGCACTATCAAAATTTTTATTTTAGGTTTCTCTACTTTTACTATAACCTTTTTGGGTGTTTTTATACTTGTACTAGCAAAAGAAAAAGAAGGCATTAGTAATGCTAAAATAAATAAAGCTATGAAAAATCTTTTCTGCATACTATAATCATACCATGCCAGAGCTACCCGAAGTAGAGACGACAGTGAGAGGCCTCCAAAAAGAAGTGGTGGGGCTTAAAATAGTGGATGTCTGGACAGATTTGAACACAAAAGACAAAAGAAAAAAGGACACTGTGGCAAACACAGAATTTTTTAAAATTTTCAAAAAAGAAGTTATAGGATCAAAAATTATTTCTGTAGAAAGAAGAGCCAAAAATATTTTGATAAACTTGACCCCCACTACGCTGTCGCTACGCGAGACGAGTAAAAAGACGATACTTGTGCATCTCAAAATGACAGGGCACCTCTTGTATGGGAGGTATAAAAAAGAAAAAAATAAATGGGTGCCAGATGAACATGATGAGCATCCATTGCACGACCCGTATAATAGATTTGTGCATGTGGTTTTTACGCTACAGCACCTCACCCCTAGCCCCTCTCCTTCTAAGGGAGGGGGGGAAAATACAAAAAAGAATATCCATCTAGCATTTTGTGACACGCGTAAATTTGGCAAGATGACACTACTAAAAACAGAAAGTATGTATGAAACAAAACATTTAAAAAATATCGGGCCTGAGCCACTTGATAAAAATTTCACATTAGAAACTTTGAAACAAGTTTTGAGCAAAAAACCAAATGGCAAAATAAAAACAGTACTTATGGATCAAAGTGTAGTAGCGGGCGTTGGCAACATCTATTCTGATGAAATACTTTGGCGCGCTAGTGTGCATCCAGAACGTAAAACTGGAAATTTAAAAAATGATGAGCTCAAACTAATTTTTAAATATATAAAAGAAATTCTAACCAAAGGTATAGACTTTGGTGGTGACTCAATGAGTGACTATCGCAACATCTACGGCACTCGTGGTGAATTCCAAAACAAACACCAAGCCTACAGAAGAACAAAAGAAAAATGTAGAAGAAAAAGTTGCAATGGTGTTATAATAAGAAAAGTTATTAATAGTCGTAGTGGACATTTTTGCAATATTCACCAAATTTAAATTTATGAAAGAATTATTTATTTTAATACTAGTAGTTATAGGCTTGTGGTTGTTGTGGTTTTGGTTCGGAGGACCACAGCGTTATGACCCCACAGGTCAAGGACCATTTATTAAATCTCCTACCGAAAATCAATACTATTATCAAAATAATAATAGCGAATTTTAATTAAATATTCAAAATCCGAAACAATGCTATGCCGAAAGATGTAGCGACATTGAGGGATTCCTTTTTGCCTTTCATCGGTATCTCAGCCACCACGTCGCAGAGTTTTAAAATTTCTTTATCTATGCCAGTAACCTCATTACCAACGAGAAAAACATTTTTGTCTTTTATGTTAATTTCTTTGTAGTTTATAGAGTTTTCATCCTGCTCTATAGCTATGACGTAGTACTCGTCTCTTTTCAAATCATTGAGTAAATCAATAAAATTTTCTTTTTGTTCCCACAGCACAGAGTCTTCTGCGCCGAGGGCTGACTTGTGAAAGTCAGCCCTCTTCCTACCAAATCTATCTACTGGCGCTGGAGTGTAGCCCGTGAGGTATATCTTGTCTACTCCACCGGCGTCCGCCGTACGGAAAATAGCCCCCACATTCTCTACGCTTCTAATGTCGTGTAGTATTACTATATTATTTATATTTTTCATTTTAAAAAAATTTTTCCTCTTAATTTTTTGTGATAAGTAATAGCAAACCTATGTGCTTCATTGTGGACTAACAAAATTTCTTTTTCATATATCTTTGCATACATCTTGTCGCCTAAAATATTCTTCGGCCTGTGTCGCTCATCTTTAAGCACAGAGACTATGGATATCATTATGCCATATTTTGCTAAAACTTTTTTGGCTGTATTTATTTGTGCTACTCCGCCATCTACTACAATTAATTTAGGATAAGCCCACTCATTATGCGCAAACCTTCTTTCTAATACTTCTGCTAATGCACCAGTATCATTACTTCCTGTCTGCGTCCTTATTTTGAACTTTTTATATTCATGCTTTACAAGCTCAGCATCTTCGACTACTGTCATCACCCCCACCATGTTTTTGCCAGACATGTGGGCTATGTCATAGGCTTCGATTCTACCCCCTCCCGTCCTCCCCCTAGATAGGGGGAGGTGTTCTTCACTACGTGAAGAACGATGGGGGTAATCACTCTTTATTAAAGCTATATCATTTATATGTCGTATTGCAAATATCTGCCTTTTCACCCCTCCTGCTTTTTCAAATTCATGAGATTTTGAAAAAGCTAACATTTCTTTTTCTAACTTTTTTACTACATTTTTTTTCTTGCCTTCAAGAAACAAAATTATGTGTTTGATATTTCTCAAATACTCTTTTCTTTTTTCTAAATTCGGTGCTAGATTGAGCTGTCTATAAAACTCATAATAATTTTTTGTTTTCTCATCCATAAATGGGAAAACCCGACGAATTATTCGGAGCCCTTCTTTGAGCTGTCCCCCATTTGTAAAAGGTCCGAAAACTTTTGAATAATTATTTTTAACCAAATTTTTGCCTCGCACTACCAATATTTTAGGCAGTTCATCTTTTGATATACACACATAATTAAAGCTTTTATCGTCTTTTTCTTTGGTGTTGTAATATGGCTGATGTTTTTTGATCAAGTTGGCTTCGAGAATCAATGCTTCGAGCACACTGTCCGTCTCAGCCCACTCTATCTTATCTGCCTTAAAGACCATGTCTAACAAAAGTGGACCTCTGGTCACTATCAAATCCTTGCCAAAATAGCTCTTTACCCTGTCTTTGAGACTTGTGGCTTTGCCGATATACAAAATCCCTTTCTTCCCCTTAAAGAAATATACCCCCGGCTTATCTGGTAGTTTATTTTTTTTAAAATAATTTAAATTCATTTTTTTATTTCTTCCTCCCTCCTTCGTTAAAGCTTTGAACGGGCACGTAAAACTTTTTTAAGATAATAACCTGTATGTGATGTTTTATTATTCGCCACTTCTTCTGGAGTGCCTTTGGCTATGAGGTGTCCGCCGCCAGTGCCACCTTCGGGGCCGAAGTCTAGGAGGTAGTCTGCATTTTTTATGATGTCGAGGTTGTGCTCTATGAGGACTATTGTGTTCCCTTTCTGCACGAGTTTGTTCAATACTTCCAAAAGTTTGTATACATCATCATAGTGTAGTCCCACCGTCGGCTCATCGAGTAGATAAATAGTTTTCTCTTTGCCAAGATGTGCCATACGATATTCGAAAAGCTCACTTGATATCTTTACACGTTGTGCTTCACCACCTGAGAGGGTGGTGGCACTCTGCCCCAATTCTAAATATCCGAGCCCCACATCATTTAGCGTATGTAGCCTGTCATACACCGCAGGAATGTCTTTGAAAAATGTCAGCCCTTCTTCTACCGTCATTTTCAAAACTTCATAAATATTTTTCTTTTTGTATTTTATAGTCAGAGTTTCTTTATCAAACCTTTTGCCTAGGCATACATCACAAGTCACATAAACTGTCGGCAAGAAATGCATCTCCACCGCTATCTCGCCATTGCCTTCGCAGGCTTCACACCTACCACCTTTGACGTTGAAAGAAAATCTATTCGCCTTCCATCCGCGTAAACGTGCCTCCTCGGTAGTCGCAAACAAATCTCTGATGTGGGTGAATGTACCCGTGTATGTGGCGATGTTTGATCTCGGAGTGCGTCCTATAGGACTCTGATCTATCAAGACTGCGCGTGATAAATATTCAGTACCACTAAAAGATGCGCAGTTGAATATTTGTGCTGTGCGATACTTCCGCTCATATCTTGCTTGTAGATTTTTATATAAAATCTCATACATAAATGAACTCTTGCCAGATCCAGAGACTCCAGTGATGCACGTCATAACTCCTAAAGGAATTTCGGCATTCAAATTTTGTATATTAAATATTTTTCCACCCACCACTCGTAATGCTCCTTTGCCTTCGTGTCTTTTTTTGGGAATTGGAATACGAGCTTCTTCACGCAAGTATGCAAGCGTGCGAGAATTATTTGTATTCTTTTTGGCAGTCAGTAAATCTTCCAAATATCCGCTGGCTATTACTTCCCCACCATGCACTCCAGCCTTAGGTCCTATGTCTACTATATAATCTGATGCATAAATAGTGTCTTCGTCATGCTCTACTACCAAAATGGTATTTCCTAAATCCCTCAAGTCCAATAAGGTTTTTATAAGTCTATCATTGTCCCTCTGATGCAGACCTATAGTCGGCTCGTCGAGCACGTACAGAGCGCCCACAAGGCGTGATCCTAGCTGTGAAGCGAGGCGTATGCGTTGAGCTTCACCACCTGAGAGAGTGTTAGCTTTGCGAGAAAGTTGCAAATAACCCAAACCCACATCATACATAAACTTTAATCTGTCTTCTATCTCACTCACTACTGGTAGAGAAATTTCTTTCTCTTGAGCATTTAATTTTAAAGTTTTGAAAAATTCTATCGCTTCGGTGACAGAGAGGGATGCTATCTCCAAGATATTCATTCGAATATTGTTCCCAAAAGACGATCTTTTATTTTTCTCTCCAAATACCGTCTTTTGGGAATTTTGCGCAGTTATAAAAACATTTAATGCCTCTTTTCTTAGTCTTGCGCTTTTACAATCATCACACGGTTCGTCACCGCCAAAATACTTTGTGCCTAAGCCATTGCAAGTAGGACATGCACCATATGGGCTATTAAAAGAAAAAAGTCTCGGCTCTACTTCAGGAAAAGAAAACCCATCATTCTTGCAGGCGAACTTGGCAGACAATAAAAATTCTTCTTCAGATATTTTTATTGTCACCAATCCATCACTCTCCAAGAGTGCCCTCTCCACTGCCTCAGCCAAACGCATTCGCGCACCATCTTTGTTGTCAGTAAATTCGTGTAGTGCAAAATGATCCACAAGCAAATCAATATTGTGTGCCTTGTTTTTAGACAGGGTTATTTGCTCGCGAAGTTTCTTTATTGTGCCATCGAGGCGTATCTCCGTAAAACCTTTATTGAGTAAATCATAGAGTAGTTGATAATACTCGCCTTTTCTGCCACGCACTACTGGTGCAAATATTTTTATTTCTGTTTCATCCCACTCTACACCCATGACTGAACGTTTGGTGGAGCCAAGAGTTTTTACTTTCTCTAAAATAAAATTAATTATCTCTTCATTTGAAAGTTTTTTAATTTCTTCACCACACTCTGGACAATATGGATGTCCAATGCGCGCATACATCACACGCATATAATCATATATTTCAGTGATAGTCGCCACAGTTGAACGTGGATTATTGGAGCGAGATTTTTGGTCTATGGATATTGCAGGTGAAAGCCCTGTGATTTCATCTACATCGGGTTTGGGCATTTGGTTTAGAAATTGCCTTGCATACGAAGACAAGCTCTCCACATATCTCCTCTGCCCTTCGGCAAAAATAGTGTCAAAAGCAAGTGAACTCTTGCCAGAGCCTGACACGCCAGTAATCACCACCATTTTATTCCTTGGTATTTCTACATCAATATTCTTCAAGTTATGCGTACGCGCTCCTTTGACTACTATTTTGTCTATATGTTCATTTTTCTTCATATTTTTTTCAGCCATAGGCTGATCCGCCTCTGGCGGATATATATTATCTTATAACACAACGACACCCCGCTTTGTTCTATGAGGGTGTGTATCTATTAAACTAAGTTTAATATAGCACAAAAAAAGGAAATTTCCAATTTAACTTGTAAGATCCGCAAATACTACCAGCCGTTTGGTGTGACTATTTTCTATTTTATCCCAGTCGCCGGTGCAAGTGATGAGGTTGAGGTGTATGCCATTTGAAGAGAGAAATACTTCCGGTGCAATAGCTTCTCTGTCATATATACGAGTACTCTTTACCTCAAAAACGATTGATTCACCCTTGTCATCTTCTACATAAATTTTGTCACCTACTCGCACTTTATCCAAATCATCAAATACAGCTTCTCTGCCATTCTTCCAGCCATAATGCCCCGCGAAGACAGCATTGCCAACTTCACCGGGACGCGGACCTAAATCATACCAAGCTACAGTATCTGGGCTCTTGGGCACATCCATAGCACCTGCTTTTGTAAGTCCCACATATTCTACTAATGCATCAACATTAATGCTTGGGATTTTTAATCGTGTCAAAACAAAAACATTTGATTCAACTAATTGCGGGGGGTTATTTCCTGTCAAATTAGAAGAAGGCTTTCGAGAAAAAATAAAAAAAGAAAAAAGAGCCATAAAAAGAATGGCTCCTGTAATTAAAATTACAAGTAAGTTTTTTCTTAGAAAGAATTTCATACTAAATAAAACTAGATAGTTCCCTTTTTACTAAATCTGTATATTAAAAACAAAGAAGTGATTATACCAAAAGTTGCTACAACTATATTTCTAAAAGTATTGTCTGGAGGATATCCGGTATTTGGCAATAACGGGACAACTGGAGTTGTGGTTACTACTACAGGCGCTGTTACAACTGGTGTTACCAGTGGTACAACTACTACTGGAGTTGGTGTAGATAAAACAACAGGAGTAGGAGTAGGTGGTGGCACGACCACGATGACAGAAGCACATGTGGGCACAGTGATAGTGTTTGCAGATGTAGAAATAGTTCCACCAAAAGCGAGCGCCCTACCTATCCAATTTACTAAGTTACCTATTGTGATGCCGGCAGCGTCAATATTTGTACCCACAAATGTAGAGTTAGCTCCGAGAGTCGTTGCTCCACCCGGAGTCCACCACACATCACAAGCTTGCGCGCCACTTGCTAGTGACACAGAAGAATTTGCCACAGTGTCAAGAGCGCCAGTCATTCGGAAAATAAATGTTCCGCTACCTGAAAGACTAATCCCTGAGGTTCCCACTGTTGCAGCTCCTGTGACACAATACACTCCCGGAGTGTACACTCCTATTGGTCCATGTGTGGTATCTGTAGCCAAATCAATAGGTCCTGTAGCAGTGAATGTACAAGGTTGGCTGTTTAGAGCATTTAGGGTGGAGGCTTGAGCAGTGCCTGCTTGTGAATACGTAGTGTCAGCAACATGAGTGGTACCGTTTACTGTCGGCGCCACAGCTGGGCCTGTCGTATAACCGACATCGCCATTGATTGTAGTGCCTGCGGTTGTGTTTGTATAAGTACTAGAGAGGATACCGAAGGTGCTGGCCGTGCCAGTGTTAGGTGAAGTGGCAGCATATGAGATATAAGCTTGTATTCCTACTATTGAAAATATTAATGCAAACACTAAAAAAAACATTTTACTTTTTAGAAATTTTTTCATAATTTTTTATTTAAAGTTAATATTTTTGATCCTTTTGATCAAAATCAGTACCAATATGAAGTTAATTATATGTTGGCAAAACGACTTAACAACATGTCGCCTTTAGTAAGTTTTACTATAAATATATTATACTCTTTTTCTGGTTTAATGTAAACTAATATAAAACTAAAGGGGGATAACTTATTCTATTCTTTAAATTCGCAATAAATTCACAAAGGCTGTTCTTATGAAGAATACCTTTTATTTCCTTGGCATTACTACAGAAGGAGAGCCGATGACGTAGGGACCCACTTGGTATTGGGAGAAGTAAAAAGTGATGTAAGATGGTGTGAAGGTGAAAATGTTGAAGTTCTCTCTAGTGGGCTCAGTGCCGTCTATGAGCATAGAATCATTGTTGTCTCTGAATTGTTTGTGCAAAGCCACACGAGAGAATTCTGAAATAGTTTTTAGATAATTAGGATCATTTGGAAAGAGTAGGGCGAGGGAGATTTCTTTTTTATTTTTTACATCGTAGTTGAATGAATACAGATTTTCATATCCATGCGCTCCACCTGCATATGCGCTGATGGATATGAGTATACTTATGAAGTCAGCATTGACTTGCGCTGGCTTCCATGATGCCTGTAACTCGAATTTCTCCCCGTCTTTCGGAAATTCATCTACTACTTCTCCTGCGCGCCGAGAGTTAATCCTGCTTTTCCAATTCTCTTCCGAGATTTGCTTGTGCTCCGCTATAGCGTTTTGCATCACATCTTCTATCTTTTTATTAAACTCTGCTGAGCTATTTTTAAACTGAGGATACTTTACATCAAATGTAGTATATGCTGTAGGATTTGTGTATGTCTTCGTCTCCGAAAATGCTGGGTCTATTAAGATTAGTGTGTCTTTTTTAACTTCTTGTTCTGGAATCACAGAATTATCTATTGCCTTATTCTTAACAAGAAAATATATTCCAACAACAACCAAAACCACAACAAATACTGAGAACAACATAGGATATTTTTTCATGAGTATATTATAGCATTTTATCCATCCTCTCCCTTAGCACCCCTATCTCATCACGCAGTATCGCGGCAGTTTCGAAGTCGAGGGATTTGACGGCTTTCCCCATCTCGCGTTCTTTTATTTTTATTATTTTCTCATACACCAAAGAGTTGCGTTCAGAGTCTGACATATGAAGCTTCACTGTAGTGGTGCCACCCTCCTTCGTCACCACGCTTCTGTCTTTTTTTAATTCCACTGCGTAGGCTTTCTTGAAAACTTCTATATCCAAATTGAGCTCTGCATTCACAGCTTTGGCGTGTTCACTTTCCAAGTGTTCAGTGATGTCTTTTATCTTTTTTAAAATCGTTTTCGGTGTGATGCCATGCTTTTTGTTATAAGCTATTTGTGTGTCGCGTCTGCGCTTGGTCTCATCTATCGCCCGCTCCAATGAGCCCGTCATATTATCAGCATAAAGTATCACTCTGCCTTCACTATTGCGTGCAGCACGACCGATGGTCTGAATGAGGGCCGTGTCTGAACGCAGGAACCCTTCTTTGTCAGCATCGAGGATGCCGATGAGTGCCACTTCTGGCAAGTCTAGACCCTCACGCAAAAGATTGACTCCCACCAAAATATCTATCTCCCCTTTTCTAAATTTTGTTAAAATTTGTATGCGTTCTATTGTTTTAATATCTGAGTGTAAATATTCTGCTTTTATCTTCTTATCTTTGAGATATACAGATAAATCTTCTGCCATCTTTTTAGTCAATGTAGTTGCCAAAACTCTAAATCCTCTTTTGATAGTCTTTTCTGCTTCAGCGATGAAGTCTTGAACTTGGCCAGGATAAGGCGAAGAGTTATGCTCGGAGGAATCTTCACTACGAACAGAACGGCCTTGCCCTGCCAAGACAGAGTGCGAATGACGGAGAGTATGATTCTTCGCTGTAGTTGCCGACACCGGTCTCACTATTATTTCCGGATCCACAAGTCCCGTCGGGCGAATGATTTGCTCTACGATTTGCTCGCTAGTTTTGCGTTCTGTATCAGAGGGTGTCGCACTAGTATATATTACTTGCCCAATACGTTCCTCAAATTCTGCATATTTGAGAGGTCTGTTGTCTTTCGCACTTGGCAATCTAAAACCATATTCAACTAATGTATTCTTGCGTGAAGCGTCGCCGGCATACATACCATTGAGCTGTGGAAGAGTGACATGACTTTCGTCTATAATAGTCAAAAAATCCCGCAGGATATACTCGGAGGAATCTTCGCTGCTACCAGAACGACCTTGCCCTGCTAAGACAGAGTGCGAATGACGGAGAGTATGTCCTGCGGGATTTTTCGGAAAATACGAAAGCAAGGTTTCTGGTGGTTCGCCTGCTTTTTTACCAGAGAGATGTCGCGAATAATTCTCAATACCATTACAGTATCCTATCTCTTTGATCATTGCCAAATCATAATTGGTCCGGCGTTTTATGCGCTCGGCTTCTAAAAGCTTGTCCTCTTTTGCAAATTTCTTGAGCTGAGTGTCTAATTCTTTTTTAATATTTTTAACAGCAATGACCTTTTTCTTATCTTCGGTGATGAAATGCTTGGCTGGGAAAATATATACATTCTGCTCTTCAGCTAAAATCTTAGAAGAAACCGGATCAACTTTTATAATCTTCTCGATTTTCCCTCTATTCATCTCCACCTGATACATAAAAGTCTCAGACACAGGTATGAATTCTACTCGCTCGCCGAGTCCTCTGAAAGATCCCGGAGTTAAGTCTGCGTTGGTGCGTTCAAAATGAATTTCGATAAGTTTTTTCATCAATGTTATTCGGTCCATCTTCATACCCACTTTTAATTTTAGATTCACCTTTTCATATTCTTCAGGGCTACCCAAACCATAAATACAAGACACTGATGCAACTATTATCACATCAGGGCGAGTCAAAAGTGCTTGGGTCGAGGCATGACGTAGTCTGTCTATCTCTTTATTTATCTGCGCGTCTTTTTCTATATATGTATCAGAAACAGGCATGTATGCTTCTGGTTGATAGTAGTCATAATATGATACAAAATAATGCACAGCAGAATCTGGGAAAAATTCTTTGAATTCTTGGGCGAGTTGAGCGGCCAGAGTTTTATTGTGAGCTATCACAAGTGCTGGCTTGTTGTGTTCCGCTATCACATTGGCAATAGTAAAAGTCTTGCCGGTACCTGTGGCGCCTAGTAATGTCTGCTTCCTCATACCCTTCGTGAGCCCAGCTACCAACTCCGAAATAGCCTTCGGCTGGTCTCCCGCAGGTTGGAATTCACTCTTTAGTTTGAAAATTTTATCAGACATATTTAATATTTTGAGTATAGCATTTTATTAAAATAAATATATAAATAAAAAAATTAAAGCCTTTCTCGAGAGAAAGGCTTTTTTGTGATATGTTTTTTTATTTAGTTTTTTGATTTTGAGGGGGTGGATGGTTTGGGTGGTCATGATGATGACCATGTTTTTGATAATCCGATAGGATTATTGGGTGACTCATTAGAGTCATTTTTTGATATCCTCCCTCGAAGAACATTACCCATACATTATACTCCTATAAAAAATACAGGCAAACTTATATCAAAATATATGTGGATAACTTAATTTATACTCTCAATTAGCCTCTCTTGTGCGCCCAGTAGGGATCGAACCTACGACCTTATCCTTAAAAGGGATCTGCTCTACCAGCTGAGCTATAGGCGCATTAACTATTTGTTTTTTAATATATTAACCATATTTACTGTTATTTACTAGAACATAATAACAGATTTTTAGAATATCTCAAGGATAAATTGCTCAAAACAGGCTTCATCATCTTTTCCGTCTCTCCTAGCCTCCGGTAATATATATGGAATTTTGTTAACTAAAATTTGAAGTTCTTCATTTTTCCATTTTGTAAAATTTTTTTTCAAAATCATATCTTTAACTTTCCAAAATAATATTCCTATCAATTCTTCCATAGCTACACCAGCATCTCGTGCTTGTCTAAAAGACAACCACAAATTAAATTTATTTTTATCCCCGATGGCATTAGCTAATAAAAAACTATTGTATTTTTCTTTTTTTTCTTTTGGTAGTTCAAACACATTTATCTCTGTGCGAACTTTTTTAAACATGTCCACTGTATTTTTATTAAGTTTGCCTTCTAGAAAAATAAAATTATTGGTAGACTGAGCCATTTGTGGCAAATTATATAAAAGGAAATCCATCATTTCTGTATTTTCAGAAATATCTAAAAACACAACTGTATATTTTGTAAAAAATAAATTGTTGCTAGAATATAAATTCTCTATCTGTATTTTATCAAAATCCTTTTTACTAAAAATAAAAAATTCATTATCTTTCAATAGAGAATTTGTTAATTCCTCATGAGCCAATATTTTCTTTTTAGAATCGTCACCGAAAAATAAATAAATCATAAACTAAAATTTAATTTTCTTTTTATATTCTATATAAGGCCTACCATACTTTTGTTCCAAAATACGCTCTTCTTCTTTCAAGAAAAGAAACTTATTTACAAAAAATGAAACTACGGTAGTAATAATTACAAAAGTAGCATTCAAAACAAAACCAAATCCTAACGCTACGAGAAATAATCCTATGTGGGTAGGCACTCGTGTGTAACAATATGGACCTTTACAGAAAGTCTCTGCTGTCATATTTTCTACTTTTAAATTATTGGAGGTTCGTTGAGCCCAGAATATTAAAATAGTGCCCAGAAACAAAAAGACAAAACCCAGTGAAATCATAGTAGTTGAATCTACTATTTTTAATTTGAAAATTATATCGAGCATTATCCCTAGAATAAGAAAAGAAAAGAAAAAAGTATAAGAATGAGCCAAAATATGATGGACTTTATAAGTTAATTCTTCCCTATTTGTGCCTGTTGCGATTTTATTTGTCGTTTCTTTCATAAGAACATTATACTACAAATAGAATTATTTTCTATCTTATTTTATATTACTTTGATTCTGCTAAATTATCCCCAAAACCCATATTCACTACAAGAGGTATTGCTGTTTTGTATTCCAAATAAGACCTTTCGAGCACTCCCTCCATAGCATTTTTGATTATTTTACTAGCTTTTTCTAAAACAAACTCATCTATCTCGTACACAAGCTCATCATGAATTTGCAAAACAAGATATACTTTGTCCAACAATTTTTCTTTATTCAAATCTTCATCAACAAAACGAATTGCGAGTTTAATAATATCTGCTGTAGCAGTACCTTGTATTCCACTATTGATAGCGGTTCGCTCTGCCATACTTTTAAGAAAAGGAATTCTAGAATTAATATTCGGGAAATATCGACGACGACCAAAGAGTGTTTCTGCATATCCATTTTTACTAGCATAAACTTTTACATTTTCTAAATAATCTCTAACACCTGCGAATTGATTGAAATAATTATCATAGAATGCCTGTGCTTCATCACGCGAGCCACCTAAACTTTTGCGCAAAGAAGAAACACCCATGCCGTATATAATGCCAAAATTTATAACCTTTGCTTTTCTTCGCATCTCTCTATCGACTTTATTTATATCTACACCAAAAACAAAAGACGCCACCCCTGCATGAATATCTTTACCTTCTTTAAATATATCCGTCATTTTTTGATCCTCCGAGAGCATTGCAGCTACGCGAAGTTCTATCTGACTATAATCAAAAGCTCCAAGCTTGTAGCCTTTTCTTGCTACAAAACCATTGCGTATTCTTCTGCCTAATTCTGTTTTGGTTGGTAAATTTTGCAAATTTGGATCTACAGAAGAGAATCTACCAGTAGTCGTCGCATTCTGTAAGAATTTTGAATGCAATCTCCCATCCTCTCCTACCATGGCAGGTATAACATCTATATAGGTAGAAAGTAATTTTTGAAGTTCTCTATATCCAAGTATTTCTGTAATTATAGGGTTTTCTTCTTCCAGCTCTTCAAGTACAGAAACTTTCGTAGAGAAATTCCCGCTCGCATTTTTCTTGGATTTAGTTTTCATACCCATAGTGCCGAACAGAACCTCTCCCATTTGTTTTGGAGAATTAATATTAAATTCAACTCCAGCCATTTTGTATATTTTATTAGTAAGTTTATCTAACTCTTTATGATATTCCTCTGCTAAATTTTTAAAATATTTCTGGTCTATAAGGATACCCGCATCTTCCATTTTTTTGACTATAGGTATAATAGGTTTTTCTATTTCTTCATATACTTTTTCAAGCTCATTCTCTACTAACTTTTTTTCTAAAATTTTATAAGATTCTTCAAAATTTTCAGTCTTGGTAAAACGCAAAATATCTTCCAAGCTTGGTGTAGAGATATCTGAGTTTATAAGCCAAAGCATAATGCTCGCTTCTTGGAATTTAATAGGATCTTTTATGGGTGGGGCCTCCTTATTTTTGGAAGTTGAGCCTCCAAAATCTTTCATATCATTTACAAAATCATCAAGCTCAGTCTGGGGTTTCCAATCTTTCAAATTAGTATCTTTGGAATCACCCTTATTAAAAAAGTTTTTGAGTCGAGTGAAAAGTGAGCGAAATTCAAATTCAATAAAAACTTTTTCTATTTTTTTAAGGTCCGCCAACTCCCAGAATGTTTGTTCTGGGAGTTTGAAGTCTATTGGTGCATCACGTCTGATAGTAGCCAGAGTTTTGGAGAATAATGCTTCTTCTTCATTGTTTTTTATAAGCTCAAATAATCTTGGAGTGAGTACGCCTTTAAATACCTCAGGATTTTTCTTAATATTTTTATAAATATCTTCTATACTGCCGAATTTTGTTATAAGAGTTGTGGCAGTTTTCTCGCCTATTCCTTTAATACCTATAATATTATCAGAAGTGTCTCCACGAAGTCCTTTATAATCTGGTAAAAGTTTTGGAGCGAAACCAAAACGTAAAAGGACTTGTTCTTCATCATACATAATAGTGTCAGTAATTCCCTTTTTTAAAGTATACACTTGCACTTTCTTATCATCTATTAATTGCATCGTATCCATGTCACCAGACGCAATAATGATATCAAGGGGAACCTTTAACACTTTTACTTGCTCTACGATCGTGCCCAAAATATCATCCGCCTCAAAACCAGGAGCGTCATACATAGGCACATTGAATGCTTCAAAAATCTTGCGTGAATTTTTAAGCTGGGAAATAAGTGCCTCGTCGGTCTTTGCTCTTTTGCCTTTATAAGCATCATAAGCCTCGTGTCGAAAAGTCTTGCCCGGAAGATCATAACACGCCACGATATAGTCAGGTTTCAAATCCCCTATGATCTTCATCAACATATTAGCAAGCCCATACAGAGCGCCCGTCGGCTCACCATTTGAAGACATAAAGTCAGGTAAAGCGTGATACGCACGGTGGATTATAGCGTGAGAGTCTAGCAGAACCAGTGTCTTTGTTTTTTTAACTTTTAGAGCGGGCATAACAGAATTATAGCATTTTTGTGTTTAACTTATTTTAAACTCTCTACCACTGTCTTTTGTGTGTTTAATTTTTATTTTTATATGTTTTTTGGGCATAGCTTTTATCACATTCTCGGGCCACTCTATAAAAATTATATTGGCGGGCTTAGAAATGATTTCCTTCCAGCCAAGACACAACAACTCTTTTTCATTTTTTAGGCGATATGCGTCTAGGTGGTAAAGATGCTTAATTCCGGGTGTTGGACACCGAAATTCCGGGTGTCCAACACCCGGAATTTTGTACTTCTTCATTATCACAAAAGTCGGACTATTTATTTTTTTTATTTCTAATATCTTCCCAATAGCTTTGACAAAATGGGTCTTGCCAGCGCCG
>JALYOD010000048.1 GCA_030857065.1 bacterium
CCCTTCTACAATCCTCTTTTCTTCCCCTTCTATAGAAACTAAAGAAAAATCTAGATCAGTATTTTTGTTATCTTTAGATACAGATAAAGTTTGGTCTAACACAACATCTACTATTTTAGGATTGATGGTAACTGCTGCTTTAGTAAAAAGAAATGACAAACTAAAAAGGAGTGCACCGATACAAATAATTGCAATAATCCATAAAGTGTATTTAGACTTAGAGTTGTTTCTTTGCTCAAAATCAAATTTATGTATTGGAGCTATGTCTTCATCAATAAAATGCATTTTGGGTTTGGGTTCAGCTTTAATAGAGGTGTGATGCTCTTTTTTTATAGTATGAGTATTTTTATTTTTTTTAATATCCTGAAAAGTTATTTTTGCCATATTTATATTTTAGACAAGAAAATGATTAATGTAAATAGATTCTATTAAAAGTGGTACGTCTCTCTGTGCTTGATCGTCGAAAGTTGCTATTCCGTGCAAGGATTGAGTATTTAGAAAAATAACCCTAAACTTGGATTCAGTAAGAGAATATTGATTGAATTGTTCAGTACGAATGGTATCTGAAAAAAACAAAGCCAAATCCTCACTGACAGTAATAAATACAGTTGATGGTATAGAAATATCTTTGGAAAGAGTTGTGAGTGTAGTTTGAAAAGACTTCAGCCATTCGTTTTTTAATTTTAACATAACTTCATCTACATTTTTCACATATGATTTTTCAATATGAGCATCTTTGTATAAAGATATAATAGATCGAGCTTCATCTAATGATATTTGTAGTTCTTTAGCTACTCCTCGTATGATAAAATTACGCCCTAAAGGAAAAGAGCTCGAGTCAGAAATGATGTCTTTTTTGATCATTGATATTTCGGTAATTTCACCACCAATATTAACCAATAAAAAATTATCTTGATTAATAAAAAGACTTCTCCCTACAGCAAAAGAAGCCATAAGGAATGAAGAGAAGGTTATGGATACAGCATTGAAATGACGCTTCACAGCTTCTTCTATTTTTTTAAAAATATCTTCATGGCTCATTGATATGAATATTGTCATTCCAATTTCTTTTATTTTTTTGTTAATTGGGTCATTAGACACATAGCCATTAAGGAGAGTCTTCATATTCTTTATCTCAATAGTTTTTACTTTATTGGTGGTGTGTCCATCAAGGGAACCGTATTCTTCCTCAAATAAATCAACTTCTTTCCCAATTAACGAATCAGCAAATTCTTTAGTAAAAATAAAAGGAGTGTCTTTGGTTAATTTTATAACTCTAGTTTGAGAGGCATACCAAGGCGAAGACAAAACACAAAATATTTTGGTTGGACTACCTATACCTGCTATAGAAGCACGAGTAGCTACTACTTTTAAAGCCTTAACAGCTAATTCAAACAATTTACTAACTTCTACTTTCTCTTCTAAAAGAAGAGGTTCTCGTGTAGAGAAAATAATATTGGGCGCTCCACCTTTTTGGATATGAAAAAAAGCTCCTCCAACAGATGAAGAACCTATGTCAAAAATTAGAACAATATCATTTGTATTTTTAGATTTTCCAAAAATATCTGCAAAAATACTCATGCTTAAATTATAGCATAAAAAAAATATGCGAGTATATCATAAAAGTATGGCTTTGATGCGTCTGATACCAGTAGCTACAGCTTCTTCTTTTAATATCTTAAATACACCCAATTCTTTTGTATTTTGAACATGCGGTCCTCCGCAGAATTCTTTGGATATTGGTTTGCCTTCTTTGTCTTCTATGAAATATAGGCTTACAGTCTCTGGATACTTCGCACCGATTTCCATCTCGGCACCTAATTTCTCAGCTTCTATAAGTGGCATCTCACGACGTACGACATCTAACTTTTGATTTATTTTGTCATTGACCCAGTCTTCTATTTTTATTTTTTCTTCATCTGTAAGTTTGTGATCGCATAGGAAGTCTATACGCAAACGTTCTTCGGTGATATTACTTCCCCTCTGCTTTATATCTTTACTCACTACATTTTGAAGTCCTGCGAGAAGTAAATGGTGCGCGGTGTGAAGTTTGATAGTCATTTCATTATGATTCGCCAGACCACCTTTGAACATTCCCGCACTTGCCGTCTGCGAAAGCTTTTGATGCTCGGCCATTTTTTTATTAAAATCTTCTAGATCTATTTCTATTTCCTTTTCTTTGGCAAGTTCTAAAGTAAGCTCTATGGGAAAACCATAGGTGGTAGCTAGTATAAAAGGGTCTACCCCCTTTTCGAACTCTTTGAGTCCAGCTTTTAGTGTCTCTCTAAATTTATTTTCTTCTTTATCGATTTCTTTTTTGATTATTTCCTTTCTTTCTATAAATTCTGGATATATTTCTTTATATTTTTCTATAACAGTGTCGGCAAGCCAAAATAAAGAACCATTTTTAAAACCAAGCACATCTGCATAACGAACAGCTCTACGGAGCAACCTGCGTAATATGTACCCACGAGATGTATTGGAAGGTGTCACTCCGTCCGCCATCATACATACTGAAGTACGAATATGGTCGGCGACAATTCTTTTTGCTTTTTGATTATCGATTGTAGAGAATTCTTTTATCTTGCTAATAATATCTGAAAAAAGATCCGTATCAAAAATATTATCTTTCCCTTGTACAGCCATCACTACACGTTCAAGCCCACTACCTGTATCTACATTTTGACTTGGCAACTTACCTATTATTTTTCCATCTTTCTTTACATACTGCATAAAAACATCGTTCCAGATTTCAACTACTTTTTGTTCTGCGTCAGCTTGGAGGTATTCTTCTTTAGTCATGTCACCAAGTCCGTTCGGAGTAACATCATAAAACATCTCTGTGTCAGGGCCACATGGACCATTATCTCCTACACTCCACCAGTTTGATTTTGCACCCATGAAATATATACGATGCTCTGGAACAAACTTTTTCCATATATCATATGCTTCAATGTCTTTAGGTGCATTTTCATCACCTTCAAAAACTGTTATATAGAGACGCTTTGGGTCAAGTCCAAGCCCTTCTTCTTTTGAAGTTAAAAATTCGAAACTCCATTTTATTGCATCTTCTTTAAAGTAATCCCCAAGAGACCAATTACCCATCATTTCAAAAAAAGTATCATGAGTATTGTCCCCTACTTCATCTATGTCTTGTGTGCGAACGCATTTCTGCACATTTACAATTCTTTTGCCCATAGGGTGTTCTTTTCCCATAAGATATGGTACTAAGGGTTGCATACCAGCAGTGTTGAATAATACCGAAGGGTCACCCTCGGGTACGAGCGAAGCCGAAGGGATTATTTTGTGCCCCCGTGCTTCAAAAAATTTTAAAAATCTTGTTCTGATTTCTCCGGAATTCATAAATAATATGTGTTGTTAAAATATTTTATCTTATAGTGTCCTCATGTGGCAAATTTTTGTCGAGCATTCTGCGTACAGGCCTTTCTATTATTGTAATGACTGTCAAAATCAAAAGCACGAGAACTGTAACAATAACTGCCAAAGAAAAAAATCCAAAACCTACAGCCATACCTATACCAGCTGTGACCCACAGACCTCCTGCGGTGGTAAGTCCTGTTAATCTTGAACCGTGAAGAATGATAGCTCCTGCACCTAGAAATCCAATACCCACGATTATTTGAGAAGCAATACGAGTCGGATCAAAAGCAAAAGTATCTATGTATTTAATAGCTATCATTTCAGAAATAATAATAAATAAAGCCGAACCCAAAGAAACCATGGCATGAGTTTTAATACCTGCTTCTTTATGAACCAAAAGACGTTCAAGTCCTATAACCATCCCTAAACCAACTGCTAATATTAATGTTAAAATCAAATCACTGTTTTCAACTAAAAATTGAGACATGTAATCATTATATAATAATTAGGTA
The DNA here is from genome assembly GCA_030857065.1 of bacterium. Taxonomy (GTDB): domain Bacteria; phylum Patescibacteriota; class Minisyncoccia; order Phycocordibacterales; family UBA9973; genus UBA9973. Next base: position 3,894 of record JALYOD010000048.1, read on the forward strand.
AAAAAATAAAGCTAACTACTGTGAGACGAATGCTTTTCTATGCTTATGTGTTCTGACAAATATTCTTTTGTACCATCAACTTTTTTGCCAGGGTTTAAAATATTTAATGGGTCAAAAATTTGCTTTACCTCTTTAAAAATTTTTAAAATTTTTGGTGAGTACATTTTGTTTAGATATGGTGTACGAATAATGCCGTCATTGTGCTCAGCAGTGATAGATCCATGAAAACGCGCCACGAGGTCATAAACTTTCTCGCCTAATTCTAAAATTATAGTCTTGGTATCTTCCCGACTAAAATCCATAAGAGGAATAATATGAAAATTACCATCGCCTGCATGTCCTGCAATAGTGAATGTAATATCATATTGATTGAGTATTATATTGAGCTCTGGTAAAAATCTGGGCAAAAATTCCGGACGCACTATAATGTCATCGATAAATGGTGCAGTGTGCTTGTCTTTGACGTGTTTGCGCAATAGCGCGAAACTCTGCCTGCGAATATCCCAATACTTTTCTGCTTCATTTTCATTTTTAGTAATGTGAGTTTTTAATCTAAAATATCTTATTTTTTCTTTTAACTTTAAACACTCGAGTTCTATGTTTCTTTCATTTTCACCAGCGAATTCTGCAAGGAGTATAAGTTTTGGGAAACCTCCTGTTAGCATCATCCAAAATTCAGGTAAGAAACTCCACATAAATTTAATCATTCCTATGATGCCTTTATTTTTCAAAAAATCTGGGAAG
>JALYOD010000007.1 GCA_030857065.1 bacterium
ATTACTTTCCCCAAAATATCATATGTGTCTGTGGCAAAACCAAACAAAACTTCAAAATTATATTCTTTATCTAACCTCAAATATTTTTCTTTATTCTTGCATTCCTCACCCGCGAGGATGATTAGGAGCCCAGAGGCCATCGGGTCTAGCCTGCCAGCATATGTCATTTTAACTTCCTTGCCAATTTTTGCTTTAACACGAAAAGACTCCAATGCTTCCAAAGGAGTCTCCCCTTCTTTTTTGTTTAAAAGATAAAAACTTTTTACCATTTATTTACTTTCTTAGAACCTTCCGACACAACTTCTTTAATTTCTTTTTTCGCTACTTTTGCGTTCTTAACTACTACTTTTTTTGCAATTTTTGCATCTTTCGTTACCATTTTTTTAACCAGCATTGCATCTTTGACTACTTCATTTTTTACTTTCATAGCTGCACTTTTCAACTTGGCTTGATTCTTCTTTCCATCAGGACCCATAAGCATATACGCAGCACTAGCCACACCTGCTATTATCGCCCCTTTCATCATCTTATTACCTACACTACTTTTTTTATTTTTTTTCATAAATTTATTAAGTTAATTATAATGAGTTAATTATTTTTTGCTTTTTTTATTTTTATTTTTACGACCGAAAAACATTTTGATAAATGGATTATTCGACAGATTTTCACTAATATTTTTTATACTCTCTTCTGCATTTTCTGCGCCACCACGAAGTATCCCAGATATAGCGCGAATATTTACCAATATTTGTATAAAATAATACAAAGCAACACACAACAATATGGTAAAAATAACAACTGCTACAGTGGTAACAAAAAAGAATATATCTGCATGAATAAATGAATCCATAGAAGTATTATAGCACAAAATTGGCGGAAGTGGTGAGATTCGAACTCACGATACCTTTCGGTATGCCGCCTTTCCAAGGCGGTGGAATAAACCGCTATCCGACACTTCCATATATTTAATCTATCCTATTTCAGGCAAAAAAGAAACATCTACAGCATTTCTATAAATTCTCGCTCTGTTATGACTTTGACGCCCAGTTTTTGGGCGTTGGTGAGTTTACTACCAGCTTCTTCTCCTGCTACGACATATGATGTGTTTGATGATACTGAACCTGCGACTTTGCCACCGAACTTCAATATCTTTTCTTTTGCAATATCACGCGACATAGTAGAGAGCGTACCCGTTAAAACGAAAGTCATACCAGTGAATTTACCTTGGGCTTTTTTATCAGCTTTAAGAATTTGCACGCCATTTTTCTGTAATTTTTCTATAAATTTTAAATTATGTTTATCATTAAAAAAGTCAGATAAACTTTTGGAAACAGCCGGACCGATGTTTTCTATATTATCTATCTCAGATAAATTATTCGTTGCAGAAATTAATTTATTTAGTGTGCCAAAATTAACAGCCAAGTCGCGCGCTGTTTCCTCTCCTACATGGAGTATACCCAAAGCCCAAATAAATTTTGAGAGAGAAATTTTCTTTTTATTATTTATTTCTTCTATAATATTCTCTGCTGATTTTTCACCAAATCTCTCTAGAATTTGAATATCTTCTTTTTGTAAAGTAAAAATATCACTAGCGTCAGTGATAAGCCCAACGTCTTTGAATCTACGCAATATCTTTGGACCGAGCTCATATATCTCAAAAATTTTCACAAAATATTCTAAAAATCTCTCATCTTTAGCAGGACACTTTTTGTTGCTACAATAATACGCCACAGATTCTTCTTTTAAAATACTTTTTTTCTCGATGTCTGCGCCACATTCAGGACAAACGACGGGCATCTTAAATTTCTTTTCCTTACCAGTACGAAGTTTAGGCAAAACTTCCACAACCTTAGGTATCACATCCCCTGCCTTTTCTATCACTACAGTGTCGCCAATACGCACATCCAGGCGCTCTATTTGATCCATATTGTGGAGTGTTGCCTTAGCAATAGTAGAACCTGCCACAAGAGTCGGCTCAAATAGTGCAAGCGGTGTCAGTACCCCCGTACGCCCTACATTGACCAAAATATCACGCACAATCGTGGTCGCGCGTTCTGCAGGATACTTGAAAGCCACCATATAGCGTGGCGCTTTGCCCACTACACCGAGAACTTCTTGCAAGGATAGATCATCCACAGATATGACAATTCCATCAGTACCAAAAGGAAAACTAGGCCTAATCTTTTCAAATTTTTTAATAAAACTTTCTACTTCTTTTAGATTGTTGCAAATTGCATCGTGCGAATCTACTTTAAAATCCAACTTTTTTAATAATTCATGCTTATCCGAATGCTTTTGTGGAAGGGTTTGCGGAAGACCGTCTTCCGCAAACTTTATATCAGCTATATCATAGGCAAAAAAATCTAGGTTTCTAGCTTGGGCAAGTTTTGGATCAAGCTGTCTCAAAGAACCAGCGGCGGCGTTACGAGTATTGGCAAAAAGTGATTTACCTTCTTGTGCCTGTATTTTATTTAAATTTTCTAATGTCTTTTTTGAAAGTAATGCCTCACCTCTGACTTCTAAATATTCCGGAAAGGGTGAAGTGAGTTGTAGTGGTATAGAATTTATAGTCTTTAAATTCTGTGTTATATCCTCTCCCACCTCTCCATCACCACGAGTAGCGCCTCGCACAAAAACTCCATTTTTATATATCAAAGACACTGCAAGTCCATCAAACTTTACTTCACAAAAATATTCTGGATTTTTTTCTTTTGCTAAAAGTTTAGTAATTCTATTTTGCCATTCTTCTAATTCATCGGTACTAAAAGCATCATTGAGAGACAGCATTCTGACTTTGTGATTAACTTTTATAAATTTATCCAAAGCTTTGCCTCCCACCCTATTCTCTGGCGCATTTAAATCTTCATATTCTGGGTGTTCTTTAATTAAGATTTTTAATTCCTGCGACAAAGAATCGTACACTGTATCTGTGACATCTGGTGAATCTTGAATGTGATATGCATCTCTTAACCGTGCTATTTCACTACGCAATTTTTGTATTCGTTGTTTTATATTTTTCTTAAAATCCATATTGCATAACATTCATTTAATAAGTTACTTCTAGCTGACGCTCAACTCTATTGGTATTGGTCGATGTACAAGTAGGTGCATCACCTATATTGTATCCAGATGCCACTATCTTGGTTTGGTTAGTTGGTGAAATATTTTTTGTAACTTCTACTTTCACACAAGCATTACCAGAACTACCCAAACCATACAAGTAAAAAATCCAAGAATTCGGCATACCTGGTATAGTTGTAAAAATATCTATTATTATATTGGTACATCTAGTAGTCACACCAGAAACTTGTGGATCAACACCAAAAAAGCTAGTTGATGATCCCAAATCCCAATACAAAGCACATTCTACTCCTGTATCTGCAGCATAAAAAGCATCATTGGATACTCTATTGGAAGTACTGAAAAGAATTTCTTTATAAGACACATCTGCCAACCCTAAAGCAACAGACAATATAATGCTCGATATAACTATAACAAAAAGTAAAGCAAAACCCTTATTTTGTTTCAAGCGTTTAAAAAAAGATATTTTATTTTTTAAATTAAATTTGATCATATTATTGTATCCAATTAAAAAATATATCAGCAAAAGCCACTGTGCGTGTTTGAGTGCCTTGAACCCAAGTTACGATTGAAGTGATTTTAATTTCGTCAGTATTAAAACCATTTATCTCCATCTTGATGGTGCGTCTCATTCCAGTTGAAGTTGTATAAGAACCATTGGAGGTATAAGTATATGATCCGAGCGAACTATCATAGAGCAAAGGAATGCAACCCGTAATAGGACAAGAAGTAAAATATATTTTGGTAATAGGCATAGGTCTATTAGATGCAGCAAACATATCATAGGTCACATTATTAATGTCTTTTTGAATATCAAAATAACACCCATGAGGATTCGAACTACATCCTGCGACAGTCAATTTGTCTCTGAAATCCACCCAACCATCAGGAGAAGGAGAGTATTGGTCATAAGTATCTCTAATATTACGAATTGTTTCTATTCCTTCTTCTGCCAAGAAAGATGCTATGACTTTATTTTTAGCATAATTAGTATTGGCTATCCCCCCTCCTAATATAACAAGTATTCCTAATATAGAAAGAGCAAATATGGATATAGCCACGATGGTTTCGATCAAGGAAAGACCTTGTTTGTATTTAGATTTTGTATTCTTTTTTAAGAAATAATTGTGCATATATTAAGGCCTGTCTCCAAATCTCTGCGAGACTGTTGTTTGCAGATTAAAAGGAGTCTGAACATTTTTATAATTAATATAACCTGAAAGTTTAATAAAAGTCAGAGGTTGTTGGCAATCATTACTAGTGTTACACTCACCTGGTGGTGGTTCTTCGGCACCCAAGACATTAAAACCAGAGAAACTGTTGATCACTACTTCCCCAGGATTATTTAATGAAAAAAAATTATTACCCCCGTTAGTAGATTTGTAAATATTATTACCTTCTAGTTTATAAACCCATTGATCTCCACCACTACCAACCACACCATTTGCATTTTCAAAAGCAATCACTAAACAATTAGGCGAAGAAGGAGTAGAAGAACGAGGAATTTCTATATTTGAATCTGGGTAAGAAAATGGAGAATATATATCATAACATCTATAGTTTGTACCAACTCTGATATTGCGCGCAGCGTCTTCCATAATGAAGCTCAAGCTGTCTATAATAGAGCGCATATCTTTATTTTTGCGATCTATGCTATGAGCATTGAGAAGTGCAGTCATGCCCATCGTAATAACCACAACAAATAATGCCACAGACACCATCGTCTCTACCAAAGTAAATCCTCTATTTTTTTGTTGTGTGAAAAAGTATTTCATATTATCTTACCTCTATTCTACCAGAAGCATGCAAACGAACGCGAGCAGTATTGGCGTATGCAGGAGCCACAGGAGTTGGGAAAACTGGTGATGCTATAATTATATCTATATAAGTTAAGGTCCACGGACAACCAACGCCGATAGCTGGTGCATGAAATACAGGACCAAAATTAGGCCTAGTGAAATTTATATCGATTGCTTGTCCAGAACAACCAATAAATTGACCAGCCTTTAGGCTATTGCCTGCAGAGTCAATAATATCAAAAATATAATTGCCATTTGTTATATTCACTCTTTCTACACATTCTTGAACGCAATTATATGACCCACCAGAAATAGGCGCAACATCAAATTCTCGACTATTCTCTGCATTGAAATCAGAATAAATATAGAAAATCTTATTGCCCACCACTAGTGGACTGCTAGTGGACAAATCAAAATACAAACCATACGATGGCTTCCAAGTAGAGGCAGCCAAAGGATTGAGCTTGCCTGAAGCAGAGTCTTTTTGAGCAGTTAAGATTTTTAATGCAATATTGGTAGTTAAGTTTTTCAAATCTACTTTGGCTTGAAAATGTTTGTAATTAAAAAGACTGACACCTGAAATAATAGCAAAAATAGACATCACAACCACAATCTCAATAAAAGTCATACCTTTGTTGTATTTATAACTCTTTAGTTTTGAATTTAAATTGATTTTCATTAAAAATGCTAATATAAAATTAATACAAACTAATACAAGATTAATAAATTAAAACCTAATAAAAATACGAGGAAAGTACCGAGTACCAAGAATGGCGCGAAGGGAATTTCGGTTTTCATGCCATATTTCCTAGACTGCAATATCAACAAAATACCCACAATAGCACCGATAATAGAAGCAATGAAAAAGGCAGAAATGCCACCAGAAAGACCTACCAGATATCCCATACCGATAGCGAGCTTCGCATCACCAAAACCCATCCACCTGCCAGAAGAGACTATCCATAGAAAAGCAAAAGGTAAAGCCAAAATAACACCACTCAATAATTCTAGCAATGTTGGCCAATGTGGAGCGAATATATTATCAGTAAATAAAAACAAACCTATAAATGCTAATATACCAAAAATAAAGACCAATAAATCCGGAATGATTTTGTGTTTCAAATCATATACAGCTATAACAATCAAAACAGAAAAAATAATAGCGTAATAACCAAAAGAGATAGCGAAGAATAAATTATCAGCAAATATCAAAGTTGCAAATTTGGAAAATAAAAATACAAATAACAATCCAGTAAGACACTCTACCAAAGGGTATTGGATAGAGATCTTGGTTTTGCAAGTCTTGCATCTGCCCATCAAACCTAAATATGAAAACAATGGCACGAGCTCATACCACTGTAACTTCTGTGCACAAGACATACAAGCACTCCTACCCCCGAGATCCTTTTGGGTATTATAACGTAAGATAACAACATTCAAAAAACTACCAATAATAAGCCCCAGAACAAAAAACATCGCTGTCAAAATGATTTCCATCTTTAAATTATAGCATATCTAAAACTGAAATATAAACAAAAATCTTTATCTTTATCGAGATTTAACCTTGATTGTCTAGCTTTTAGTTACAAATATAATCAGTTCCAGCGGTTAAACCAGAAGTAGCAAAGTATTTAGAAGTGCTTAAACTATCCACACACCAAAAACCACCTTGTTGAAGAGGTACCTCTGCTGCCCAAGCAGCAGAACTATCATTACAAACAGCTTGAGTTGAAGAACTAGCAGCATCATCAGCAAACAAATTAGGGGAGTTAGTGCTTAAACTAGCTGCTTCTGCTGCACCTTTTAATGCTGATCCAACGCCTGGTACTCCACCAACAGTGCCATTAGTGCATACAGATGTATAACTAAGTGGATTAGTAGAATTATTGTTATAAAAAACTTCTGCTTGAGAACGAACACTAAGTAAATTAGATTTAATCCCCCCATCACCCCCTTTTTTACGCGCTTCACTTAAAGATACTAAAACAATTGAAGATAAAATACCTACAATAGAAATAACAATTAATAATTCAATTAAAGTAAAAGCTTTATTTTTTTTTAACATATCTTAATATAAAATAATTCAATAATAATAGACTTATTATAACAAATCATAATTAAAAAACCACCCTTGTTTGGTGGTTTTTTAAAAAAACAATAATTGTACTAGTTACAAAAGCTATTTCCTGAAGTAATAGCAGCAGGAGAAGCACCAAGTTTACCATTATAAGTAGTACCAGCAGCAGTAGCACCTCTAGCAACACCAGTACTATCAATACACCAAAATCCTGAAGATCTTAAAGGTGTCGCAATTGCATAAGCAGTACCTGCTGCATTTTGGTTACAAACAAGAGCTGTTCCACCATTTTGAGCTTTTGCATGTGAAAGAGCTAACATGATATTAGAACCTGTTATAAACATGGAATTGGCCACGCCTGTGCCTGATCCACAATCTCCATCTGCGGTGAAAGGTGTTGTACCATCAACATTATAACGATTTCCATTTGTATCATAAGCAACTTCAGCTGAAGCTCTCAGGCCCGCGAAGTCGGCTTTAATTGCAGCATCAGAACCCTTTGAACGTGCAGTGTTAAGTGACGCTAAAACAACTGAAGCTAGAATACCGATAATAGCGATAACGACCAAGAGTTCAATCAATGTAAAACCTTTTTTGAAATTTAATTTCATAATATAAATATATTTGTTAATTAATAATTAATAAAAACTTTTAAAATAATCTCGACTTAATTTTAATACTTAAATTATAACACATACTGGCATCTATATCTCAAGTATAGTTATCCACATACACAAATATGTATCTTAATTGATAGCGCCAGCTAGATTGTAGATAGGCACCAGCACAGATACGAGCAAGAATCCCACACCCACGCCCAACACTACTATCATCACAGGTTCTATGAGTCCCACCATCGTATCTATCGCATCGTCTACTTCTCTTTTGTAGAAATCTGATAATGTTTTCAGTATTTGCCCCAGAGATCCTGTTTCTTCACCGACTTTAATCATTTGAATCATTATGTTCGGTATTTGTTCGTGATACATAGCAAAAGAATCCGAGATAGAAAGTCCTGACTTGACTCTGTCTGCCACATCTTTCAGAAGTTTCTTATATACATGACTATCTACCACCTCTGCTGTAATGTCTATAGAGCGTATGATAGGGATACCCGAGGTTAGCATCGTATTCAAATTGTCTGAAATTCTAGAAAGGAATAATTTTTTGTACAAATCCCCTGCTAAAGGCAAAGAAAGTCGAACCCTGTCTATATAGTCCTTGCCTTTTGGAGTATTGGCAATCCAAGCTATATAAATCCCAAACATAATAATAAAAATAAGAAAAATAAAACCGTAATGCACAAAAAGATTAGATATACCTATAACAATTTTGGTATAAAATGGTATTGGCTGACCAGAATCAAGAATAATCTCAGCGAGTTTCGGTATAACCACAGTGAACATCAAAGTCATCACAGCAAAAAATGTAAAAATAACGAATGCTGGATATATCAGAGCGTTTTTGGTCTTGGTGGTGAGCTCGTATTGACGATCAAGGTAGGCGGCGAGATAAGAGAAGGTTTCGTTGAGTTTGCCTGTTTCCTCGCCGGCTTTGACCATATTGACATAGAATTCAGAGAATACGTCTTTGTGTTTGGCTAATGCACCAGAAATAGATGAGCCAGCTTGCAAATCGTTGCACACTTCGGATAATTTACGGCTCAAGAGTTTGTTATCAGAATTTTCAGACAGTAAAGTAAAAGCTTTGAGCGCTGAGACTTGTGCTTCAAAGAGAGTGGACATTTGGCGTGAGAGTATAACCACATCTTTGTGTTTTACTTTTTCAAAGAAAGTCATTTTGAAGAATGACTGGTCTTCGTTCTTGTCATACACACCGATGACGATAAGCCCTCGTTGCTGAAGAGCATTGATGACCATATCGCGACTAGAAGCGTCTATTTCACCTTCTTTATTTATTCCTTTTTCGTCTACAGCTTTGTATTTGAATAGCATATTATTAAATCATCCTTTCTAAACCTTTAGGATTCAAAGAATATTGATAAGCATTCTCTATTGTTATTTCCCCTGCTCGCACCAAAGCAAGCAATGAATGGTTCAGGTCTATCATACCACTCTCCATACCTGTTTCTATGACTACATCTATCTCGTGAGTTCTTTTTTCTCGAATTAAATTCGCCACAGCATTATTGTTCAAAAGCAATTCATACGCTGGCACAAGTCCACCGGTAATACGAGGAATAAGTCTTTGGGAAAATATACCCAAAAGCGATGATGCGAGCTGGACACGGATTTGGTCTTGTTGCGTTCCTGGAAAAGAGTCAATGATGCGGTCTATGGTTTGTGAAGCATTGTTGGTGTGTAATGTAGAAAATACGAGGTGCCCTGTCTCGGCAGCGGTAACAGCCGTCGAGATAGTCTCGGGTGTACGCATTTCACCGATCATAATAACATTCACATCTTCACGAAAAACAGACTGCAATGCGGTGTGGAAATCTTTGGTGTCTATGCCTATTTCGCGTTGGTTGATGATGGATTTATTTGGAATATAGACATGCTCTATTGGGTCTTCGATGGTTACTATGTGACGCGATTGTTCATTATTAATCAAATCTATCATAGCAGACAGAGTTGTGGACTTGCCTTGACCGACAGGACCTACGACTAGGAAGAAACCTTGTTTCCTCCGAGCAATATCAGAGAGAACTTCTGGCAAAAGCAATTGTTTGAGTGTTGAAACTTTAGGAATAAGACGGAAAACAATATTCACCAATCCTTTTTGGAAAAATGCATTACCACGAAGTCGTGCTTCGCCGCGAAAATCATAAGAAAAATCAAATTCTTGCATTTCTATAAATTTGGCGACTTTTTCTTTGTCTAAAATAACATCAAGGAATCCATACATATCTTCTTTGGTAAATACGGGATGTTTTACTAGAAATACAAGTTCACCAGAAACACGAATAGCCGGCATACGCCCACCACCCAAATGCAAATCAGATCCGTTTTCGCGGATCACATTGGAAATCAAATCTTCTAATTCTTGTTTGTAATTCATCATATTATATCAATATTACTTAACTACATCTTTTTTGGGAACATTATTTTTTAAAATGGCTAATACTTGTTCAATGACTTCGGCAGGAGTAAAGTTGGATTTAGTAATAAAACCGACAGCTCCCAATGCTGTGCCCCGCTCTATGTCAGAGAGCTGGCTTTTGTTTGAGAAAAATATTCTCACAGAATTTGGAGACAAATTTTCTTTATTGACGATTTCCATCATTTCAAAGCCATCCATATCTGGCATTATAATATCAGTCAAAAGAATATCAGGACGCAAGCCATCGCGCAATTTCTCTAGTACCATAGCAGCGGACGAGGCTGTATAAATCTCAAAATTATTCTGACTAAACTTAAAAGCATACATATCCAAAAGAAAACTATCGTCATCTACTATCAAAATTTTATGTTTTTCACCTTCCATATGTTTTTCCCCTTGTATTGGGTATTGTTATTTTATAATATATATAATTATACCATATCTTAATATTTATTCATTTTCACTATTGAAATTATAAACCTCAATGTATGGAATAATACCTTTCACTGCTTTCAGCATAGCATCTTCTTTCATAGTAAGCATACCTTTAGACCGTGCTACTTTGTATATTTCAGAATCTGTAGGGTTTTTAAGAATAACTTTCTGCATATCTTTGTCTACTTTGAACATTTCAAAAATAGCTACGCGCCCTCTAGTACCTGATGGACATTCGGGAGATGGCACTACATCGTACATTTCATCCTTCAATTCTATTTTATCTCTAAATTCTGCCGGAAAATCCTTTAATTCGTTTTCAATTTGCATTTTGATACTACTATCCATAGGTATTACCTTGCGAGAGTCCGCGCAGACCATCTTGGCTAGACGCTGAGCGATAGAGAGTATGAGTGTCGGAGCAATAAGATATGGATCTACACCCATATCCACTAGACGAGGCACAGCTCCAATAGCAGTATTGGTGTGTAGTGTAGAGAGAACCAAGTGCCCTGTCAAAGCGGACTGAATAGCGAGTTGAGCTGTTTCTTTGTCGCGTATTTCTCCCACGATAATAATATCTGGATCTTGACGCAAGATAGAACGTAGTCCTGAAGCAAAAGAATATCCTATCTCCGGCATAACTTGCGACTGATTGACCCCAGAAATATTGTATTCCACAGGATCTTCTAGGGTAACGATGTTGCTCTTTTCTTTGTCTAAAGTATTCATCAAAGAATAAAGTGTAGTGGATTTACCAGAGCCTGTCGGTCCCGTAACTAATATTAATCCATAAGGACGAGCAATGGCTTCTTTGAGTAATGCTAGATTCATATCTGACAAACCAAGTTCTTCGAGCGAACGCACTCCCATCTCGGTATCTAGAATACGCATTGCTATCTTCTCGCCATAGTACCCCGGCATTGTAGATACACGAAAGTCTACTTTGCGATTATCGATAGTGGCAGAAAATGACCCGTCTTGAGGCTTTCTTTTTTCATCTAGGTGAAGCTTCGCTAATATTTTAATACGGGCCACAATACCACTATGCACATTATTAGGCAGTGTCAAAGTTGTGTGCAAGGTGCCGTCCACACGATAACGAACCTTCACTTTATCTCCTGTATGCTCTATGTGTATATCTGAAGCACTACCTTCTATCGCATTTTTCAAAATAACAGCCACGATTTTAATAATAGGCGCATCCACTACGATCTTGGCTTCTTCGCCCTTTTTCACATCTTTTAATTCTTTGGAAAGGTCTTCATTGTCATTTTTTATTGTAGATAATTCATCAGAGCTTATGTCTGAAATAGCATTTTCAACTTCTACATCCATACCATTATAACTATTCAAAATATTTTGATAATCTGCTTCTGATATCAAGAAAAGTTTAAAAGGCATACTCAATCTTGCTCCAATGAATTGCAATGCATCAATACCCTTCATATTCTCTGGGTCAGTTATTCCGACTTCAAGAGTACCGTCATTCATAGCTAACGGTATAAAATGATAGTTGCGCGCAGATTCTTTAGGAATATATTTTAATATTTCAAAAGGAATATTTTTTACATTTATTTTCTTTGTTGGAATATTAAAATATTCACCTTTTGTGGTCAGTATGTCATTCTCACTCACCCCGACATCAGCCAAAGCATTTTCGATATTATTATCGTATTTCTCACGTGCGAGTTTTTTAATCTCGAGTATCTGACTATCAGTGATGATATTCTTTTTTACTAATTCTTCTAAAAAACTCATATGTTAATTCGTTTTATTAGGTGTTTTAGTATTTGGTATTGTGTTTGGAATAGGATCTTTGATGATAGTTGTATTATCTGCTGTCGGCGTTAGGATTTTTGTTTCTTCGTATGTATCAAAACCAATAGGGGCAAAAGGATTCGGTCGCCCTTCATTGCCATCAGGAATTAGAATTATGCTTGCATCTTTCAAATGTTTGAAAGTCGGATCGAAGAACAAAGAATCGTCTAGCTTGATGTCTTGAATCGAAAGCAAGACCGGCAAAGCGTTTGCCACTATTTGATAGTTTGGCACACCGACATTAGTATTAGTATCTACTATAGTGTTCGTGTTGGTTACTAGGTCTGGTGTTTTTTCTTTTTTAACAAAAAAGAAATATGCTCCGAACAAGACCACTCCTATCGCTATGAATATTAAGATGTTTCTAATTTTTGGCATATATTAATCTTTTAACCAATAAGTTTTAATTTTAAAATTATATTTGTATTCATCGAGTGCCTCTTTGGAAACAGAACTACTCGTGAATTTAATTGAAGTGATGTCGACAATGCGTAAATTATTTTCCAAATCAGCTATAAACTTCAAAAAGTCTTCGTATTTGCCTTCAGTTGCGAATTCTAAATCCCAAGAACCATAAATTTTGTTATCGGCCACTCCATTTGGAGTTCCAGCTGTATTGGCTTTACCGTCAGGAGCCTTGTCTTTGTTCAGAGTATCATAACGCACATCTTTAAGCTCCATTCCATATGGTGAGGCTATTTTTTCTATTTCTAATATAAGACGGATGTTGTCCACGCTCTCTGGTAACAATTTATTCAAACGGTCTAAATTGTCTGTGGTTAAGGAATTATATTTTTTGATTAATTTATCCCGCTCTGCTTCAAGCTTTTTTGAATTATCCAAGGCTTCATCATACACAGCTATTTGTTGTTTGTATGATGAAATATCAGCATACAAAGGCTTGACGAAAACAAATCCTCCTGCAATGGCTGTGACTAATATTATAATTGGTAAAATAATTCTAAACATATATTAATTATTGTCCTCTACAACTCCACGGATCTCGCTCGACGAATTCGTATTAATATTATTAATACCTACAGCATCTTGGGTTTTTAAAACTTGTCCAAAATTAACAAAAGTGGAATCTACAGAAAATACAATATCAAAAGACACATTGCCTTTGTCGTCTAAAACTAAATTGGAAAATATAGGATCAATAAAATTCTTGTCTTTCGCAAATAAATCCGACTGAAGTGCCACAGATCTATATCCTACAGCAGTTCCCTGCAATTTGATGTCTACTTTTTGATTTTTAATTTCGGACAAATCGTAAGTGAAATTCGTATATCGTACTGTTTTCATTGTAATCTTTTGTAATTCATTGAAAATAGGACTCAAGGCTATATGTGAACCCAACACTTCTTTAGAAGCTATGAGCTTCTTGTCAAGATTCTTGAGGAGTTTTATTTTATCAACTTCAAAACGACCTTCGGCTTTTTTTAAATCTATTTGTTTTTGAGCCAAACTCTTCTCTAGAATACCTTTATAAAAATAAAGTCCACCATAACCGACGCCAACAGCAATGAACATCAACACAGACAAAACAACAAAAAGACCAACAGGCTTTGTAGACTTGGTATTTGTTTCAATTATCGGACGCTTTGGTATGAATGATGTTTGAAAATTTTGCTCCATTTTCTTTTTATATTATAACGCACTTATTGTAATTTGCGTAATGCAAGTCCTATAGCGACAGCGAATTCAGGACCTGTGTTTTCAAGAACTTTATTTAAAAACGCTGGCGCTCCTACTTTGGTAAAAGGATGACCTATTTCTACTTCTGCTTTGAAGTTATTGGTAGCAACTTCTTTCAATCCTTTCAAGAGTGAACCTCCTCCGGTAAATATTACTTTAGAAATAGTTCTATTGTATTTCTTCTCATATGCTAATAATACATTATTTGTTTCTGAAAAGATATAGTCTAAATGTACTTTGACGATATTGCCGAGCTCTTTTTCAATTTCGTTTTCAAAAAGACCGTATTCTTTTTTTAATTCTTCTGCACGAGGAAAAGGGATGCTTAAAGATTTCGCAATAGAATCAGATATATCTGCCCCGCCACGGTTCACAGTGTGATAATTCTTGACTATGCCGAATTCTACTAGAGAAAGTTTAGTTCTAGATGCGCCGAAGTCCATAAGTAAAACCAAAGACAATTCGTGTTCAAAATTTGACCTTACCGAAGAAAAGATTTCTGCTTCAAAAAAGTCTGCTTGTAGAGCGCAGTCAGCAACTACTGAACGCAAATTCGCAACTGCGTCATTTTGAATAGCTACCACCAATATTTCAGTCTTTTCATCAGAGTGTGCTGGTAAGTCTGGATTATTAATTTCTTCAAAAGAAGCTTCTTTCTTGGGTAAAATAAAATAATCAACAGAAACTTCATTGATAGGCACAGGGATGTATTTGCGTGCTTCAGTTGGAACTATTTGTGGAATTTCACTTTCTTTCACTCCATGAGGTAACTCAATGGTAAATATTAAACTAGATTGAACAGAAATAGAAAGACCAGCATTTTTGGTTGTAACATTAGATTGTTTCAAAACTTCTTGCAATGCTAGAGAGATTTTGGCCACAGGTAAATTCGTGACACGGCCAATCTCAGTCTCGGCATAAGGACCAAGTGCAATAGCTCCGTAAGTCTCGAGCATAGCTCTACCACCTTTTTTCTTTATCTCTACGACTTTAATACCGGAAGTACCTATGTCTATACCTACAGCACTATCACCACCACTTCCGCCACTAAATAGCATAGTAGCATTACTGAGAATTTGTTTAAGTGAATTATCCATTTTCTTTTATTTGTATGTTAGAATACCTATACAGTATAACATATATGAGTATTATAAACATAATATTGGACTTTATTTTTCCTGTGGATTGCATATCTTGTGGCAAGAGAGGAGAATATTTATGTATTGTATGTTTAGCCCAAATACAAGAAGCACAAAGAGAGAGCCTATCGTGGGTTTTCCCTCTTTTTGATTATCGTGACCCTTTGATCAAAAAAGCATTACATTTATTGAAATATAAACACAAAAAACCCATTGCTAATATTTTCGGTTCTGTTTTATACAATAGAATAATAGAAGAATTGAGTGAGTTAAGTCTATTAGAAAATTTCACCCAACCACTACTGATACCCATACCATTAGCGCCAAAACGCAAAACAGAACGTGGTTTCAACCAAAGCTTGCTTATTTGTAAATATTTAATGCAAATAGACAAAACAAACCGACAAAACAGCTTTGAATTACGATATGACATACTTATCAAGCCCAAAGACACTACACATCAAGCTCATATACACAACAGAACCGAAAGACTAAAGAATTTATTAGGTTCCTTCAATATAAATATAAAAAATCAAACTCTTGTAAAAAATAGAAACATTATACTAATAGACGACATTACGACTACCGGCGCTACCCTCTCCGAAGCCAAAAAGACCCTCAAAAAATACGGCGCCAAAAAAATCATCGCTTTCACCATAGCGCACTAGTATTACTGGATTCCGGGTGTTGGACACCCGGAAGTTTAAGGAAGTAAATCTTCGTCTAATAAAGAAATTAGTCCCCTTTCTTCACGAATCATAGAAATTACATTCAAGCATTCTTTTTTAAAATTTTCATTGCTTCCATAAAAATATAGTAATTCTTTTGCTTCTTTATATGAAACAAGTTCAAAATTGTTTGTATCATATTCTTTTTCGCTTGAATAAATTAAGTATTCTTTTTCTTTTGGAATTTCATGCACCATATAATTCATGTGCACATAAGGGCGAATTTTCAAAAAATAATCATCTTTATCTATAAGAGTCGATTTAAATCTCCCTTGAAATAATGATCCGCTTCTTTTTTGCATTAAATTAAAATAATTAGTATAACCACCTAATAGCCGTTTTAAAAATTCTGAAATTCCTCCATCTACTTCTTGCTTCAAGATAAAATGAAAATGATTTGGATTAAAACAATAACAAACAATTGAAACAAGAGGTTCCGGGTGTTGGACACCCGGAAGTTGATCTCTGTCTTGCATAAGATCTTTAATGCTCCCTATAGGTTTAATAATGTTAAATTCTTTAACACTTAGGATAAATCTATTAAGATCCTCTATATTCATAAAGATATCTCTTTTGTCTACACCTCTATTATAAATATGATAATACAAACCAGTTACAAGTGGATCTTTTCTCATGCAAAAATTATATCATATTCTACGGGTCCTACGGGTGTCCAACACCCGTAAAGCTTAAAAACAAAAACACCCGTAAAAGGTGGTTTTTGTTTGTTATATTTTTCGCTAATTATTTCTGAATCAAGATAGTGGATGCGTTTTGAGAGCGAACAGTAGCGGACTCTGTACAGTCGAGAAGCCATGTAGCTGGTAGTGTAGCGCTTTCAAGCTTAATGATTCTGAATCCCCAACCTTTGATGTTGTTGTTGTAGGTAGATCCGAGTTTGACAGTGCGATCATTTGGAGCGCGGTTGTCTATCATGATACTTGAGCCATTCTTTACTGCCATACGGTCGGGAGAGCCTTGGCAGGTTTTGTCTAGCTGAATACGTGCATCTTTGTATTTTACTAATGCTTGCTGATAGCTGAGAGAGGCTGGCGGTATAGTTGCACCCGCAGTGACCTCCACATCTTCTATGCCTTCTGGATCATTGTTTACGATTTCCTTTTGAGCTTGGTCATCATTTACTTCTACATCAGTATCTTTATCCTTGTTCCTCATTACAAAAAATACTATGAGGGCTAAAACTACCACACCTAAGACTATCCACATTGTGTTATTATTTTTATTGTTTTCCATTTATTTAAATATTTAATAAAATTATTAATAGCTCGACTAATAAAGATATTATAGCATATTTAATACTGAATTAACATAGTCGAAGTTAATAACCCAAAACCCCACAACAAACATTGCAAATGGAGTTTTATTCCTTACGGGTGTTGGACACCCGTAAATTATGCTTTCAGTCTGTCAATTTCAGCTTGATAGCTAGTGGTATTTTGAGGGTAGAGCTCTATAGCGTATTGCCACAGAGCTATTGACTCTCCATTCTGCTGATTATTCTCAGCGATACGAGCAAAGCTGGTGACAAGATTGATTTTAGTTTTTGGATCCACCTTAGTCAAACCATCTTGATAGATTTTCTTTAAATCAGCAAAAGAGGTATTAGTTTTTTCATCTAGAATGGTTAATTTCCAAGTCCACAACTCTACGAATAGAGGGTTTATGGTTATGGCGGAATCTATGGAAGTCCTAGCCGACACCCAGTCCCCTTGTGCAGCGTAGGCCAAAGATAGCCCCTGATATACAGTGTCTTTCTTGATATTGTATGTCAAAGCAGTCTTATAATGCACTATCGCTTGGGCGTATTGTTTAGCTACAAAAGCTTTTTGAGCGTCTGACATAGCTGTATTAAATTTTCGCTGATTTTCTTGCGCTTCTGGGCTCTGTTGGCTATTAGCTGGTGTATTTTCTGTTTTGTTTTCAGGGATTTTGTCATTATTTGCCGGTATTTGAATGGTAGCATCAGCGTTTTCTGTATTGTCTGTATTTTCTGTTTTTTGTTTCTGCAATCTAGAATAATACAAGCCTACAGAGAGCAATACTAAAACTGCTATTATAATAATTATATTCCTTGATTTATTATCCATAACATCAATTATAAACTAGATTATTAAGAAATGCAAAAAACCACCCCGAAGGGTGGTTTTTTGTTTAGACTTTGCTAATTTTACTTAAACAAGTCTCCCAAGAACACTATCTCTTAATTTACAGAAAGAGTTTGTGTATCTGTTGGAAGATTTCTTACTAAGTAAGCATTACTCCAGTCAAGAGTAGTTTCACTGTGACTTGCAGCTGATGTGTCAGTCCACACGAATGTAGCTTGAGCACTGTTTGCTGCAGCAACTGTAGCATAAGCAGCTGAAGCTGCGAATGTGTCAGGCTGTGCGATACTGATGTTAAGGTTATCTCCTGATGTAGGAGTGAACGCTGTAACAAGTTTCAACACATAAGTCTTGGTACCACTGATTTGTTGTTCGTTTGTAGCAACAAATGTGATTCCTCCAGCAACATCATTATCTATGTCGAAGCTTCCTGTGAAGGCAGCAACACCAGCGATTTGTGTATTAGTATCGTGATCCCACAATGTTGGAGTAGCAAGAGTGTCTGTACCACTC
>JALYOD010000054.1 GCA_030857065.1 bacterium
CTGGAGGAAATACTAAAAAACCTTTGTATATTAATTTCTTTTCATCTATATCTATTGTCTTGTCTTGTTATTTGTTGTTTGTTGTTTGGGATAATTCGCTCGAATTTAGATATTTTATTGAGTCATTGTTCAAAGTGAGTGGTATTAGTGGTACAAAGATTTTGATGTTACCACTTGCATATAGTCTGGGTACAATGATTAATTGTATTTTTCTTTGGTATTTTATCAAAAAAGATTTTATGCAAAATGAAATGTTCATAATGAAAAGTTTTTTTCAAAATTTAGTCGCTTCTTTTTTTGTGGGGGTTGTGGCATATCTTTCACTCAATATTTTTGCTTTTATGTTCGATCTTAGCACTTTTTGGGGTATATTTATGCAAGGATTTGCTGCTGGTGTTTTAGGTCTTTTAGTGGGATGTCTTATTTTAGCTTTATTTCGAAATAACGAATTTATAGATTTAGTTAAAACCCTTAAGACTAAATTTTGGCGCAACAAGATTATGCCACATTCCGAAGAAAGTATTTAGAATGATATGATGTGTTATGTTAAATAAAGTGGAAATTTTTGTTTTTTCTGTTAGTATAAAAGAATGGATTTAAAATATATTAGAAATTTTAGTATTATAGCCCATATAGATCATGGCAAGAGTACGCTAGCAGACAGAATGCTTGAAATGACACATACCATAGAAACTCGCAAAATGCGTGACCAAGTGCTAGATAGTATGGATTTGGAGCGTGAGCGAGGTATTACTATAAAAATGCAACCAGTACGCATGGAGTATGTTTTGAATAAGCAGAAATTCGTGTTGAATTTGATAGATACGCCAGGACACATAGATTTTTCTTACGAGGTTTCTCGTGCACTCAAAGCAGTAGAAGGGTCTATTTTGCTCATAGATTCTACTCAAGGTGTACAAGCTCAAACTTTGACGACTTTGAATATGGCGCGTGAAAGTGGTCTGACTATTATTCCTGTATTGTCTAAAATTGATTCGCCACTCTCTAGAGTTGAGGATATAAAAGATGAAGTGGTAAAGTTGCTTGATTGTCGTAGAGAAGATATATTGTTAGTTTCTGGTAAAACAGGTGAAGGCGTAGAGCTTTTGCTAGAAGAAATTGTAGCAAAAATACCTCCGCCAGTGGCTACTTATGAAGACGACAATCACTTTCGTTCGTTGGTTTTTGACTTTAAATATTCAAACCATAAAGGTGTTATCGTCTTCGTTCGTGTGCTAGACGGTAAAGTAAAGAAAGGCGAAACACTACTATTTGCAGTTTCTGGTGAGAAATTTATTGCTCTAGAAGTAGGTACATTTTCCCCAGAAGAAACTCCTCGTGAATTTCTAGGAGCAGGAGACACGGGTTATATAGTGACAGGCATTAAAAAACCTGGCATAGCATCTGTCGGAGACACCATAACTAATTTTAAAAATCCATTACAAGCATTAGGAGGATATATGCAACCCGCACCTGTAGTATGGGCATCAGTATTCCCAGAAGATGCTGATGATTTTTTAGAATTAAAACTTTCATTGGGTAAATTAAAATTATCTGACTCAGCTTTTTCATACGAAGAAGAATCTTCTGGCTCATTGGGACGAGGTTTTCGCTGTGGATTTCTAGGCATGCTCCATTTAGAGATTATTACAGAAAGACTCAAAAGAGAGTTTGATCTGGCTTTGGTAATAACTACACCATCTATCACTTATGAAGTTGTCTATAATAATGATAAAAGAGAAAAGATATATTCTGCGTATTTCTTTCCTGACGATGGTAGTATAAAGACTGTTTATGAGCCTTGGGTTGATGCAAAAATCATTACACCTTCAAAATATTTAGGCAATATTATGCAGCTTTTATTTGACCATGAAGCGGAAATAGGTGAGACGGAGAATTTTGGAGACAATAGATCCTCTATCTCTGCTAAAATTCCATTGCGTGAACTTATGCGCAACTTTTTTGATAAATTAAAAAGTACAACATCGGGATATGGCTCATTGTCTTATAAAATAGAAGACATGCGTGTAGCAAATGTGACTCGTCTTGATATAATAGTAGCAGATGAAGTTGTGCCTGCTTTTTCTAGGGTTGTATCAAAAAAAAGAGCTCCGGAAGAAGCTGAAAAAACGGTAGAAAAATTGCATGGTATTTTGCCTCGTCAAATGTTTGTTACCAAAGTACAAGGCAAAGCATTGGGGCGTATTATTTCATCGCGTACGATACAAGCTTTTAGAAAAGACGTGACAGGATATTTGTATGGAGGTGACATTACACGCAAGAACAAACTTTTAGATAAGCAGAAAAAGGGCAAAAAGAAAATGAAAGAATCAGGGAAAGTAAATATATCCCAAGATGTTTTCTTGAAGATGATGCGTAGTGGTGACGCGGAGTAATTATTTAATAAAAAAAGCGGGTGAATAAAGAAGTATCATACTCAAAATGACCAAGATACCTATTATATAAGACAAAACCCGTATTTTCTTTTTGTGTTTTGGATTAAAAAGCATATAGAGATAATAGCATAATTATGAAAAATTTCAAAGATGATAATAAAAAAAAGAATATGCTCATCTCATGGCCTTTTATTATCGTCCTTTTTGTTAGTATTGTTGTCTTTAGTTTCAATTTAGTTGACTTTGTCGGCAAAATGCAAGAAACAATTAAAAATAAAGAAATAGTACAAAATAGAATTATAGAAATTAAAAACAATAAAATAAAACTTGAAAATGATATAGATAAATTGCAGACAGATAGTGGTATAGAAGAAAATATCCGTGAGAATTTTGGCTTAGTAAAAGACGGGGAAGGATTAGTGGTTATAGTTGAAGATAAAAGCATAATAGAAGTTGAACAAAAGGAAAGCTTTTGGACTAAAATCAAGAATTGGTTCAGATAATCTATTTTTGGTTTTCATTTGTTTTTGTGATATAATATGTTTAATTAAAAATTAACCAATAAAGAAAATTTATGAAAAATGTAACAATATATTCAACACCATCTTGTCATTTCTGCCATATGGCCAAGGATTATTTTAAAGAAAATAATATAGCATTTACCGATCATGATGTGGCGTCTGATACTGCTAAAAGAGCTGAAATGGTAGAAAAATCAGGTCAAATGGGCGTGCCTGTCATCATCATTGGAGATGACATAATAGTCGGCTTCAACAAACCAAAAGTCGTAGAGCTTTTAGAGCTGTAATTTTGTGTCCTCGGTTGGAATCGAACCAGCAATGGCCCCTTAGGACGGGGCAGTTATATCCATTTAACTACGAGGACATATATTAAACTAACTTAAAACTTATATAATTTACCACAAAAAAGTCAATTATCAAAATTGGCTTTTTTGTTTATTTGTGATAAAATCCTTGTATGGATGAGGAAGTAAAAAACATGCTAGAAGAAACTTTGGCTTTGGCTAAAGAAAATAATGAAATGCTTCATAAAGTACGCGGTGTTCAGAAGCAAGCCACATTTTTTCGAGTAGTATATTGGGTATTTATTATCCTTGCTGGTATAGGGGCATTTTACTTCATACAGCCATATATAGATGCTGTAACCAACGGAGTTGGGGAAGCCAAGTCCACCCTTAGTAGTTTCAAAGATTTGTTTTCGAATTAATTTTATTTTTTAAAAACTCGCCGAGGTAGCTCAGTTGGCAGAGCGCTCCCCTGAAGAGGGAGATGTCACCAGTTCAACTCTGGTCCTCGGCACCAAAACAGAAAAAATTCCTCAAAATAAATGAGGAATTTTTTATTTTTAGACTGATTTGACTTTCACGCTGGTTTTCTTTTCTTTGTCTATTTTTTGGAGCTTGATAGTGAGGAGGCCATTTTTTTCAATAGCTTCTGTTTCTTCTGGTTCTATTTCAGCAGGGAGTAATATGGTGCGAGCAAATGATCCCCAATAGAGTTCTTTTGTGAAATAATTTTCCTCGTCTATATTTTTGTTCTCCTCTCTTTTGCCACGAATGGTTATCATGTCACGAGCAATGGTCAAATCTATGGTATCAGGTTTGACCCCAGCTACCAT
>JALYOD010000023.1 GCA_030857065.1 bacterium
CCCCTACTTGTTGACGCCACATTGCAAAGTATAAACTTTTTTGAACTAAAAGCTCATTGTGGATTCCAGATTCTACTATCTTGCCTTTTTCTAAAACATATATAGTGTCGGCATGCATTATGGTAGAGAGCCTATGTGCTATCATTATAGTTATATGAGATTCAACTTTAGAAATATCACGAATAGTTTTATTTATCTCTTCTTCAGTTATAGAATCAAGAGAAGAAGTGGCTTCGTCAAATATTAAAACTTTTGGCTTGCGCAGTAATGCACGTGCGATCGAGAGTCTTTGTTTTTCACCACCTGAGAGTTTGACTCCACCTTCACCTATAATAGTGTCTAGGCCTTTGTCTGTTCTATTTAAAATACTTTGGCATTGTGCTTTGTTTAATACATTTATACATTCTACGTCCGAAGCTTTTGGATTAACAAAAAGTAAATTCTCTCTTATACTACCAGCAAAAAGTTGAGTGTCTTGAGTTACGAAGCCTATTTGTTCACGCAATTTATCTTTTTCTATTTCTTTTATTTCTGTGTTGTTGTAAAATATTTCTCCATTTGGATTATACAATCCTACTAATAACTTTACCAAAGTGGTTTTGCCAGAGCCTGATGGTCCAACAAAAGCTACCGTTTGACCCTTCTTGATACTAAATGATATATCTTCTAACGCTTTATATATACTAGTATCATATTTAAAAGAAACATTTTTAAAAGACAAACTCTCTACCATATCTAAAGATTTAGGATTGATAGGTTTTGTTTCTTTTGGAGCGCTCATTAATTTGCTAAAATTTATGAACGATGCTTGTGCTTCACGATAAATATTAATAACATTACCCATCTCTTGCAATGGACCAAATACAAAAAAAGAATAAAAAAGTAATGAGAAAAATTGCCCTAAAGTTACAACTTTCGTAAAAACTAAATACAACATAAAAAACACTATGCCCATTCTTAACAAATTTATAACTGTTCCCTGCACAAAACTCAAACTTCGTATATATTTTAATTTCTTTAATTCTAAATTTAGAATTTTGTCTGTACTAGTATTTAGTCTATTTATTTCTTGATTTTCAAGTCCCAAAATTTTTACTAATTCAATATTATGCAATGATTCGGTAGTAGAGCCGGCTAGAGCTGTAGTTTCTGCTACGATAATCATTTGAATTTTCTTAATGCGTTTAGACAAAATCAAGCTAAGTCCAGCAATAATAGGAACAGTTAGTATAAAAATCAATGCAATTCCCCAATAAATAGACAAAGCATATATGGACACAAAAATAAAACCAATCAGAGATACAAACAAAATATTTACCAATGATGAAATTAATTTCTCTGAGTCTTGACGAGTTTTTTGCAATTTACCAAGCGTCTCACCACTGCGCTCATCTTCAAATATCTGATAAGGCAAAGCTAAAGAATGAGCTATGCCATCTCTATATAAATCCGCCCCTACCCTTTGACTAATACCACTTAGGAAATAATCTTGAAAATTCTTTGCTATGCGAGAAACAAATGCCACGCCTACAATAGCAGAGAGTAACAATGCTACTCCTTTAATAAAATCTGTTTTGGAATACAATTCTGGATGGGAAGCGAATTTATCTATTATTTTACCAAAAATATAAGGGTCGAGCATTGAGAATATTTGATTGATCGAAGCTAAAAATAAAGTAAGAAAACAAAGTTTCCAATACTTTTTTAGATAAGCATACAATATGTTCATATTATTTAATCTTTTTGTTGTAGAAATGTGCTACAAGCAAAACTGCTAACAAAGCAAAAAATGACGATAGTGCCAGCATTGGTATAGAAATATATCCGCCGAATTCTGAGACCAATTGTTGATAGCAAGACACACCGGAAGCATCACAAGGTATGTTGCTAGTTTCTGCAAAATAATAATTGAAGTTATGATACAACGAAATCAGAAAGCCCACAGAGACAATAGGTAATACATATTTAACAATTTTCCTTTCTTTATGCCAAATAGCTGACATAAAAATAAATACTGTCGGTACTATGAACACTCTTTGCCACCAACACAAATAACATGGCACAAAATTAATAATTTCAGAATAAACCAAAGGAAAAACTGATGCAGATAAAGATATAACAAAACCGAGAACTAAATAATGCTTGTCTATAAAATCCAGATATTTATTCTTTTGTCCCTTTTTTAAAACAAAAAGCAAGACAAGAGTTAGAACAGAGAGTGTTTGTAAAAGTATTGCTCCGCTACCCAAAAATATATTAAGATAATGTACATTTTCTGTATTCATATTTTATTCAGTGGGCAAAACACAACCAGTCTTCTCAGCCAATTGTGCGAGGGTAGCCTCACCTGAGAAAGGTCTAGAACCATCTGCGAATTCCCAAGTAGGATAACTCTTGATATTTTTATCTATACAAATTTGGGTTTGGGCATTGCCATCTGCCGTAGAACATTCTACATAAGGAAGCAAACTCTTGGAAGAACCAAAAAGTTTCTTTTGGTCTTGGCAATGTGGGCACCAAAATGCTCCATAAAACACAGCTCCTTTGTCTTTAAGGCAGATAGCGAATTGATCCAACTTTCCTGGACCTTGTACAGCAGGATCAGACCTAAAAATCACGGTAGCGATAGTCCCTAATATTAAAAGTACTATAACGGAAACGAATATTTTTACTTGATTGTTCATGCCTTTATTATAGCAGAATCCATATTTTAGGCAAAAATATAACCATACCGACAATAATAGCCAAAAATACAGATAATAATACAGCCCCAGCTGCTATGTCTTTAGTATCTCTAGCATAAGGATGATATTGAGGACTAGTCAAATCTATATCTATTTCAAAAGCGGTGTTTAAGGCTTCAGTTATAAATACAATAAAAATAGATAAAATAATGAAAAGCCATTCAATGAGAGAGAGAGATAATATAAAACCTAAATAAATAGCAAGTAAACTAAAAAATAAATGTCCCCAAAAATTATGAGTGGTTTTAATTAAAATCCCCAACCCCCTCCAAGCATGAGTGGAGCTTTTAATTCGAGCAACAATTGAAAATCTTTGACTATTTTTCATATAAAAATTATAACACAAAGTTATACACACTTCTAGTTGCTAAAAAATTAAAAAGTGGTATGCTTATTTGTAGATGTAAAAATTGTTAACATATATAGAATGAGATTCGCCTGTAAAACGTTATGGGCGATCTTTTTGAAGCAAAGATTAATTTAAAATATATGGTCATATATTATGACCAAAAAGAAGCTTCGTCTCAATCTTAGAACTAAAGTCTTTTCATATTGTTTTGAGGTTTTGGGTACTAGGCCTAGAGCTCCCGCTCTAGGCCTTTTTTATTTTCTTTTTACTGGTACTGAATATAGCTAGGTTGTGGATTTAATTTCAAAAGTTCTGTGGGTGTAAAAAGTGTAGTCCCTTTGTCTAGCACATCATGTTTATAGAAAATTTTAAATCCTGTAAACTGGACGGGTTGTTTGTATACATAAGAACTATAAGTGCTTTTTTT
>JALYOD010000037.1 GCA_030857065.1 bacterium
GCTTAACACCAGTCTTCATTGAGAATTCTGGATCAATACCTAAATGCACATTGGGTAATTTTAAATATTTCTCAAGTAGTGGCACCTCAGTTTGCAAATTAGAAAAACCAACTTGAATATCTAAGAAAACAATAGCATTTATTTTTTCTGCCATTTTCAAAACTTTGTTTATTTCACTCTCTGGCATACGCGCGCGATATTTGCCATCAACTCCGGCTGATGCTTGTGACACTACTGCTATGTAGTGTAGTGCCGGCAGAACTGGCGTATTTGGATCCGCCAATTCCCATTTCTTCACTTCCACATCTAGTCTTGCCAACATTTCTTCTTCATCGTATTGCCCTAACACACCCATTTTCCTTGAATACAAATTGCCGTAATATGCTATAACACGGTTAAAAGGTAATATTGCCCCAGCATTCGGATATACAGTCTTTGCAGGCCAAAGGTATGTCTTTGGGGGCAATGGTTGCGGTGGTATTTCCCCTTCTTTTAAAGGTTTTGGGGGTGGTTCTACGGGATTGTTAGCTATTGCTAACAATTTAGCATCATAAGCAACAGTATCTAACGGTGGCAACTCTACGACTTTGTTTTCATCTTCTGTGCCTAATACTTTTTGAATAGTTTTAACAGAAGAATCATAAGTAATGCTGGTAACTTTAGGCAAGATAAAAAATAAAAAAACAAACAAAAATACAAACAATACAATCAACCAAAATCGTGTATTTTTAAATATTTGTTTGTTTACCTTTTTTATTTCATTCATTAGTGACAGTATAGCAGAGTTTGGAATTTTAGCTTAATTTAAATAGCTATCAAAATATATGGCATGACAAGTATAACCATTTGGATTCTTTTGTAGATAATCCTGATGATACTCTTCTGCTTTATAAAACATAACGAAAGGTTCGAACGTCGTCACCACAATATCAGGCCATCTATGAGAATCATTGACTATTTTGATAAAATCTTCCGCTTGTTTCTTCTCTTCTTCATTTTGATAAAAAATAGCCGAACGATAGCTCGTGCCTTTGTCATTGCCTTGCCTATTCTGTGTCGTCGGATTGTGAATTTGGAAAAAGAAATCTAAAATTTTCCAAAAAGAAGTTTGGGCATCATCATAAATTATCTCTAGAGCTTCTGCGTGACCTTCATGATCCTGATAAGTTGGATTGGTATTATTCCCTCCAGTGTATCCTGCATCAATACTAATGATGCCATTTTGTGAGCGAAAAAGCTCTTCGAGCCCCCAGAAACATCCTCCTGCCAAATATGCTTTTTTTGTCATAACTTTATTATATATTGAATATACAAAAATTCAATCGCCGTGCTTTCGGACGTCCAACATCCGAAATATATTTTTTGGCTGCGGGACTTGGATTCGAACCAAGATACACGGTTCCAGAAACCGTAGTCCTACCATTAGACGATCCCGCAATACTCTATACACTACCTTAAAATCACTACAATTTCAAATATTCTTATTAGTAAACATTTTCTATTTTTGTTATAATCAATTTATGAAGAAAAATATACCATACATCATACTTATCATAATCTTATTAGCAGTAGGCTCGTATCTTTTTTTGATTAACTATAAAAAAAGCGCCGTAGTGGTGCCAGACTCCCAAAATAATTCGGACACTATAGCGCACTACGCTACTTTTAAGAGCTCGGAATATAGTCCAGAATTTGCTTATCCGAAATTATGGGGTGAAGTCGCTACTCTAGCAGGTAATAAAGTCTGCCCGGAAGAGGACACTTATCGTACAGTAGAAACACTCAGCGTCTTTAAGTGGGAATTTGGATTTAAGGGAATAAAGCTACCTAACTCCGAGAGTGTTATCCACATGGGGGTACGTTTCCACGAGCTTGATCCGAAAAAGTTGAATGGTTGTGGAGATGATTTTCTCCTCCAGATAGCTACCAAAAAGGTCCAGCCTGAAACTCTATCTTCTGTACGGCTCGTTCCGCTCACCAATCAAACTGGCCTCTCTGGCGTATATAACGAAGAAGCGAGCCGACTCAACACCGAAAGCAGAAAGCAATATACTTTCTTTGTTAATGGAATCGGTGGCAAGGTCTATGTCTTGCAAAGCTACATGAGCTTCATCCCGTATTTTGGTTCTCCGGAACTCAAAGAGCTCGACGGCGTGTATAAGGGAGATATAGCCAAGTATCTGGCAGAAGGCAAAACCTCGGCTACCATAAGGAATTATTTCAATGAATTTATAAAACTCTCTCAGAGCTTGAAATTTAGCGGTGAAGGAACATAGTCCTAAGCAAGCAAGGTTAAACCTTGATAAAAAGCTATAATTAAAGGGCCATAACAAGCAAGGATAGTCCTTGCTTGGTCCTTATTATGTTTTAAAGTCTTTTTGCACAAAATATGCTATAATATATCCATGGAAAATACACACAATGAGCACACTGGCGAGCATAATCACGGTCATGATCACTGGCATTCACAAACAGAGTCCAAAGAAGAGTTCAAGATATCCGGCGATTCTATCGTAGCTTTTTTGCGTAGAATCTTCAAAGCTGGTAATTCTAGAAAAGTCTTTTGTAAAAATGAAAATGGTGAAAAGTCTTTCAGTATCAATTTAATTCTTTTTATAATTATTTTAATATTCATACCAATTTCATTTTTTTTAACTATTCTACTTCTTGTTGCCACCAACTACTCTTTGAGTATTGAAAAGAAATAAAATAAACCAAATAAAAAGCCCCCGGCATACGCCGGGGGCTTTTTATTTAAATACTATGCACGTTGTACGTTCACAGCAGATGGTCCCTTTTGTGTGTCTTCAACATCAAAAGATACAGCGTCACCTTCATGTAACTCTTCGAAAGTTACACCCACAAGAGAGTTTGAGTGAAAGAATAAATCCTTCGCAGCACCTTCTTGCATGATGAAACCGAAACCTTTGTCAGTTAACTTTTTGATTGATCCAGTCATTGGTTTTGATTGTTTAAATTTTAATAAAAAGTGAGATGAATGTTTGAGCTCGACTATGTTAAAACGCGCGTCTACTTACCCATAGTATACTATTTACAAAAAATATTGTCAATACAAATAAAATATAAAGAACCTTATTTGTTCTTTATACAAGCCTTGATAAATGCTGTAAATAGTGGATGAGGTGTTAGTGGTCTAGCTAGGAATTCTGGATGGAATTGAGTTCCGAGGAAAAATGGGTGCACACTCTTCGGAAGTTCAGCTATCTCCATCAAATATCCATCAGGTGATCGTCCAGAGAAAACTAGCCCTTTGGCTTCTAAATCTGCCACATAAGTATTGTTGACTTCATATCTATGTCTGTGTCGCTCTAGCACTTCTTTGACTCCATATGCATTCCTAGCAATAGTACCATCGCTCAATACGGCTTTGTATCCACCTAAACGCATAGTGCCACCATATGAATTATTTTTTAAAACATCTTTTTGTGATTCCATTACATCTATAATTATATTTTTAGAACTTGGATTGACTTCGCGAGTATTGGCATCTTTTAAACCTAATACATTGCGAGCATATTCTATGACCATCATCTGCATACCATAACAAAGCCCCAAGTACGGAATCTTGTTTTCGCGAGCGTATTTGACTGCTTTCAATTTGCCCTCTACTCCTCGAGAACCGAATCCTCCTGGCACCACTATGCCATCGTATTTTTTAAGTTCTTTTAATTTAGTAGGATTATTCTCAAAGTCCACTGCATTGAGCCACGATATTATCGGCTTGCGATTTTGCAAATAACTACTGTATTTGACAGCTTCTATAACTGATAAATATGAGTCTGACAAAACAAAATCTCCAGTTTCAAAATATTTGCCTATCATTGCTATTTTTACAACCTTTTTTCCATTGTGAGCATGCTTAGCAAAATTCCTCCATTTATTCCAAAGACTTACATCTGGTTTTTTGCAAACAACTCCCATTATGTCGCAGATTTTCTCCGAGAATTTTTCTTTTTCAAAATTAAGCGGTATGTCATAGATACTATCTACGTCTGGTGCCGATATTATCTTATCGCTAGAAATATTACAAAACAAAGAAAGCTTTTCTTTCCTTTTCTCATCGAGAGGTGTATTGGCGCGTGCTATCAATATGTCTGCTTGAATACCTGAACCATTGAGCATGCGTGATGCGTGCTGAGTAGGCTTGGTCTTCATCTCGCCTACTTTAGCAGGTGTAGGCAAATAGGATACCATCACAAAAGACACATCTCTAGGATGTTCCATCTTGAGCATTCGAGCTGCTTCGAGGAAAAGCATATTTTGATATTCCCCGATAGTACCTCCTATTTCTATCACCACCACATCTGCATTTGCTTCCCTACCAGCTGTTTTAATACGATCAATAACTTCGAGTGGTATGTGTGGCACGACTTCTACGCATTTACCTTTGTATTCTAAATTGCGTTCACGCTCGATAACCTTTTTATAAACGCGACCTGTTGTCATATAATTAATTCTGGTCAAATTGATATCTAGGAATCTTTCGTAGTTGCCCATGTCTTGATCTGTTTCATCACCATCATTCAAAACAAAAACCTCGCCGTGTTCGGTGGGGTTCATAGTACCAGCATCCACATTGATGTATGGATCCATTTTTATCGCAGTTATTTTGAGTCCACGATTCTTTAAAATAAGAGCTATAGAAGAAGCCGTAATGCCCTTGCCTACTCCAGAGATAACTCCACCAACAACAAAAATATATTTACGAATACTCTCTTTTGCCATTTTATTCTTCGTTTTTCTTTTCTGCATATTTTTGTTTTTTAAAATTTATTTCAAATATTTTTTGACAGCCAAAAAACTCGCTACCATTCCTAAAAATATTCCTGATAATAATACAATACCTCCAATCGACAACAGATTAGTAAAATAATAATCATAAACATTAATACCCAGAAATGAGGTCATGTTCCTGCCGAACCAAGCTGTCACAGGCCAGAAAATCAACAATGTGAGCACGGTTGCAACTAATCCATAAATAGCCCCTTCTACCATAAAAGGACCTCTGACACGCATTTTAGAAGCACCTACTAAACGCATCACATTAATCTCTTCTTTAGCTATAAAAATAGTAAGTCTAATGGTGTTGAAAGTAATAATAAGAGCAATAATTATCAATAATAGAGTTACGATAAATCCTAGTTTTTCGGCACCAGTAGTGATGTTATGTAATTTTTCAATTACATTTTTGTTTTGATAATAATTGATTTTGTCTATAATAGGGGCTACACCTAAAACCAAAGCATTATCAGACTTCATAAAATTTGCAATATTCTCGTATTGAGTAATATCTTTTGCTTTAACATTCAGATACGCTCCTAGTGGATTTTGGGATATTTCATCTAGAGCTTGAATGGTAGGATAGTCATTGGAATGTCTTTCTCTGAAAATTTTTAAAGCTTCTTTGGCAGATACGTATGTTACTTCTCTGACTTCGGGCAGATTTTCTATTTTGGATTTTAGAGCCAATATTTTATCTTCGCTCGCTCCAACATTGAAATAAATAGTCACATCTACTTTGTTTTCTATTTCTGTCAGAGAATAACTAAGAACAGCTTGCAATAAAATTATCCCAGTGATAAAAGACAAAGTAATGGTCATAACTATCATTGCCGCAAAAGAAATAAACCCACTTCTTTTAAAGTTTACAAAACCTGCTTTAATAATTCTTTTAAATACAATCATCATATTTATAAAATATATTTACCATTTTTGTCATCTCTGACGACCCTACCCTTTTCCATAGTAATGACTCTGCTTTTAATAGAATCCACTATGGCTTTATTGTGTGTTGTTAAAATAATAGTAGTGCCCAGATCATTAATCTTTTTTAAGATTTGTATTATTTCATGAGTGTTGATTGGGTCTAAATTCCCAGTAGGCTCATCAGCGATGATGAGATCTGGTTGATTTATTATAGCACGAGCTATGGCTAGACGCTGTTGCTCTCCACCAGAGAGCTGTTCTGGAAAATGCATCATTCTGTGCCCCAGATCCACTAACTCTAAAACATGAGGCACATCAGACTTTATCTCCTCATCTGTTTTGCCGACTGCTTCCATGGCAAAAACGATATTTTCATAAGCTGTTTTGTTAAGTAAAAGCTTAAAATCTTGGAAAACCGTCCCTATTCGACGACGGAGCTTGGTCAAATCTTTAGATTTTAATTTGCTAACATTTGTGGATTCAAAAAACACAGTACCTTCATTGGGAATATCTTCTGCTAGTATCATTTTCAAAAGGGTCGTCTTTCCGCTACCTGAATGACCTACAATAGACACGAATTCTCCAGCAGTGACTGTAAAGGTCACGTCTTTTAATGCTAAACTATCTTTATTGTAAATTTTAGTCACATTGTTAAAATAAATCACCAATCCATTTTAACATAATTTTAAAGAAAACAATAATATAGCTACAATTCCTTTTCGGCTTCTATAAAAATGTCTATTTCGCCATCCAATACACTTTCCACCTTTGATGTTTCGACTCCAGTCCTATGGTCTTTGACCATTTTATAAGGATGCAACACATAAGAACGGATTTGATTGCCCCATTCTATGTCTTTACCTAGATTTTTATGCATAGCTTCTTCTATGGTATTCTTTTCTATTTCTGCTTTTTTAAAAATTTTGGCTCTTATGGTATGCATCGCCCACTCTCTATT
>JALYOD010000026.1 GCA_030857065.1 bacterium
TTGGCTTCTATTCGAATTTCTTCCCCTCCTGTATATCCCCTCCCAGCCTCCCCCTTCAGAAGGGCGAGGAGTTCGCCCGCAATTTTCTCTGCCAACTCTTTCGGATTCGTCCCCATCTTTTTTGCTAATATCATAGCCACATTCGTAGAATAATCCCCCATAGAAATATCCACTGGATGCTCCAGCATAATCTGCTCTACACCTACGATGTCTAGATTCCCCAAAGCTTCTTTAATTAAATTTTTTATTTTATCTTGCATATTATTTGTGCCCCGTACTGCCTTCTCTGCCATGCCCACGCACAGTGTCTGTTAGCTCTAACACTTCTACAATATCAGAATCTACAAATTTTTGTATTATCATCTGTGCAACTTTCTGCCCTTTTTCTAATTTTACTTCTTTATTTCCGGTATTTAACATATTCATTATTATCTCTCCTCTGTATCCTGCATCTATCACTCCACCCATAACCTTGAGCCCCATATTAAAAGAAATGCTGGACTTGTCCCAAATAAGCCCCACATATCCATCAGGAATTTCTATAGCCACGCCTGTACCTACACTTTTTTGTATGCCAGCTGGAAAAATTATTTCTTCAATTGCAAAAAAGTCTATCCCTGCGTCCCCTGGATGCCCCTTGCTCGGCAACTTGGCATCACTCTTTAATTTTTTAATTTTTAGTTGCATTAAATTATTTTACCACCTTTTTTACTTTCTCATAAATCATCTCGTGTATCTCCTCGCGAGTCATTATGCCATTCTTGTCTGCACAGTCTATCTTGATAAAGTTTGGTATTGTATCCGCAAGCCACAATGCGCTTTTGCGAGAATTATCTAGAAACATCACATCACTCTCATGCACGTCCTTTTTCTTTTTCAGGTACGCGCGTTTCATTTTACTATTGCGTTCTTTGATTAATTGCAAACTAATCTTAATAGGTAGTGACAAATAAAATGTCACATTCGGTCGTGGAATTTTAAAAACTTTATATTCCATCTCGTCGAGCCATACTAGAAATTCTTTTCTTTTTTTTGCATCTTTTATCTTGCCACCTTGATGAATCTGATTTGCGGATACATATCTATTCGCAAGGACGATATAGCCAGCACCAAGCCATTTCTTCATCTCAGCACTAGATTCAAATCTGTCCGCGGCATAAGCAATGGAGGCAATCTTTGGATGCACACCTAGCCAATTGTAATACTGCTCACTCAAACAATGTGCAATAAACTTACCAAAGAAATTTTTGTAATATTCTGGAAAGTCTACTACTTTGACCTTTCGGCCTTCTTTCTTAAGTCTTTTAGATAGTAGGTCAATTTGTGTCGCCTTCCCGCTCCCATCCGTGCCGTCTATGACTATGAGCTTGCCTTTCTTCATAAATTTTATTTATCTTTCTTTTTACCCCATTGCCATTTTGGTTTTTCGCCTTTTTTGTAGCAAATAAAAAAAAGTATTATTGTACCTAGCACATAAGGAAGAGCAAAGTTTATCAAAGTATCTGAAGCAGAATGTGAATTCTGATCAAAATACCTAAAAGCTCCAATCATTATAATTAAATATATAAGTATTACTACCCAACCCTCCCAAGAGACAGGAGTCCACCCCCAGCCATATTCCTTTGCCTTAAACCACAATTTTTTGTTTTTATTTTCTGTATTCATATCTATATTTTTATACAAACTTCTTTGGTATAGGAAATTTGCGGGCTAGTTTTTTAATGTCTTTTTTTATTTCTAATTTTATTTTTTTATCATCTTTGTTTTTGAGAGTTTTGATCATAAGCTCGGCTACCTGCGCACATTCACGCTCTTTGAATCCTCTGGTGGTGATAGCTGGAGTGCCGAAGCGTATACCAGAAGGGTCGAGAGGTTTGCGAGTATCATTTGCTATTGAATTCATATTGAGTGTGATGCCCACTTCGTCGAGCACAGTCTGAGCTTCTTTGCCTGTCATCCCCAAAGATCCAAAAACATCTGCTAGGATAAGGTGGTTGTCAGTGCCTCCACCTATCATCCTGATTTTATTTTTCTTAAAAACTTTCTCCATTGCTTTTGCATTTTTCAAAATCTGCTTTGCGTAAATTTTGAACTTTGGATTCAATGCCTCACCAAAGGCTACAGCTTTACCGGCTATGGTATGCATATGCGGACCTCCTTGAATGCCAGGAAAAATGGCTTTGTCTATTTTTCTGGCGAGTTCTTCGCTCTCTCTGGTCAAAATCAATCCTCCGCGTGGACCACGGAGTGTCTTGTGTGTAGTGCTTGTAATAATATCAAAACCATCATCAAATGGATTGCGTAGTGCGCCCCCCGCAATGAGTCCTGCGATATGCGCCATGTCTGCCACCGTCACTGCACCCACCTCGTGTGCTATAGACACAAACTTTTTATAATCTAGCGTCCGTGAATACGCAGAAAATCCTGCGAGGATTATCTTTGGCTTTTTTTCTAATGCTACACGACGAAGCTCTATATAGTCTATTCCCCCTGTTTCTGGGTCTTTCATTTTGTATGTGACAAAATTATAAATCTTCGCAGGCAGGGTCATCGGGTGACCGTGTGTGAGGTGTCCGCCGTGGGATAAATCCATACCTAGTATCGTGTCGCCAGGATTCATCAGGGCAGAATATACTGCTAGGTTCGCTGGAGCACCAGAGTGTGCTTGAACATTGGCAAACTTACATTTAAAAAGTTTCTTCGCGCGTTCTATTGCTAAATTCTCCACTTGATCTGTATATTCCTGTCCGCCATAATATCTGCGTCCTGGGTAACCTTCAGAATATTTGTTGGTGAGTATTGAGCCATTGGCTATGAGCACATCCGCGGATACATAGTTCTCAGATGGGATTAATTCCAAACCATCCCTTTGCCTTTCTGCCTCGCCTTTTATAGCTTTTTCTACTTGTTTGTCTTGCATAATCTAATTATATCACAAAACAAAACCCGTTGAAGTCGTAGTTTTTGAGAGGCCTTGCGCAGGCGGGTAGCCGAGCAGAGCAAATTTAAAGCTTTAAATTATGTGTGCCTATCAAAAACTATGACGAAAAAGGGTTTTACCATCCGATTCAAAAATAATTGTACCTAGTAGATCAGTACGCAGAATTTCTGCGCCGAAACTTTTTAATGTTGCGAGAGTTTCTATATGCGGATGACCATAAGTATTGTCCTTGCCAACAGAGATCAAGGCATATCGAGGAGATATAGCTTTGACGAAAGTATCACGAGTAGCGGTGTATGATCCATGATGTCCGACTTTCAAGATATCCGCATTTAGAAATTCTGGAGGATATTTTTCCAAAATTATCTTCTCAGTATCTACATTAGCATCTCCAGTGAGCATGATGCTGTTTTGACCATAAGAGAGTTTCGAAATTATTGAACCCTCATTGCGATCCCAATTAGACACATCACGGTCGGGGAACAAAACATCCATCCTAGCTCCACCACCTAGATCTATCTGCATTGGGGCTCTAGCCAAGATGACTGGAATATTTTGTTTTTTAATTTCATTTTTTAAATTCTCATAAGTCTTTGATGGATTGAAAGTACCTGGTTCTAATACCACGCCTACTTTATACACTTTGAGCACGTCCAAGAATCCTGCAATATGGTCTGCATCAGGGTTGGTG
>JALYOD010000040.1 GCA_030857065.1 bacterium
TATATCTTTGTCTTTCTTGAGATATCCATAAACAACAGCATTATATACTTTTTTAATTTCATGATTTTGAAATTGTTGTTTTAAAAATTCATGTGTTTTTTGATTCTTCGCCAAGAGCATCACCCCAGAGGTATAGCGGTCGAGCCTATGCACCACTCCCGGCCTCTTCACTGCCCCCATCGGCTCACCTACATTTTCCATCTCTTTATAATTCTCCAACACCCAATCACACACACTATAGTTCTTATCATTTGCTGATTGATGCACAGCAATACCACAAGGCTTGTCTATTGCCAGAATATCATCGTCCTCGTATAGAATTTTGATGTCTTCTCTTGTCATATTGAAATAATATAAGAAATAAGCTAATATAACAATGTTAGATAAAAATTAGTTGTTTTAGTATATGCGATTAGCTGTCTTGGTAGGTATACGATATTTTATAAGGTCAAGTTATTTTTGTAAGTAAAATAATCATGCGCGATTAGCTCAGTTGGTAGAGCGCTTCATTTACACTGAAGATGTCGCAGGTTCGAGTCCTGCATCGCGCACAATGCCTTTGTAGTTCAATGGATAGAACAGAGCTCTTCTAAGGCTTTGATGTAGGTTCGATTCCTACCAAAGGCACCAATATTGAGGGATCAGTAACAGGAATTGGATTTGAAATTATTCCTTTAGATTTGTTCTCTTTGTTTTCAAAATATTCCAATACAGCATCTAATCTGGATTTATTGATCGGATCTTTTTTTGTATTTGTATTTTCGATTAATAATTGATTCTCTTTATCTAAAGAATTAAAAAAGTAAAAACCAAATACAATAGACCCTGCCACAAACAACAGAAAAAAAACGACAATAAACTTCCAATAATTCCCATATTTTATGTCAAATGTTTCTTTTTTGATCTTATGACTCTTTTGAATCTTTTTAAAAAATTTTATATCCATATATTTATATTACTGCAAAAAACTTAAAAGTTTAATCTTAAAGATTGCATTCCATGTTGAGCTTGAGGATTCACTTTCATTACCTTTGTTCAAAGTAAAAGAAACTATTTCGAGTTCATAAGGGGAATTTTCTATCAAAGTAATATATTTATAAACAGCCTCAAAACTTCCATTCGTTTTCAAGTCTACAAGAATAGCAGAGTTATCGATAGCTACTGATACAGAAGACACTTCTGTATCAGCACCGACCAATGTTCCTGATTTTTCAAAAAAATTCAAAAATGGCACTACATCTTTGCTAGATACAAAATGCGATTCTAGTGCTTGTTTTTCTACTTCGATTTTCTTCAACGATCTATCTAGGGATTTTATAATTTCACGTCTTTCATCTTCTTTTTGCCATTCCTCATAAGAAGTTTTTGTAATGGTCTTATTGTCATTAGTTTTTTTATAAATAAAATAAAAAACACCATAAGCGCCGAGTGTGAGGAGTATAGCTAATATTAGGGAAATGATTTTATTATTTTTCATATTATGCTGGTATTAAATTCAAACTAAATTGGATGTTGGACCCTTTAATAAAATTGGAAATCGGTAGATCAACCTGCTTAAAAAAGATGTCTCCTTCTAATTTGCGACGAAACAACAAAAGCCTTTCTCTGCTGGAGGCAATACCATTGATTGTAACCTTTTTCCCTAATGAGTCTTTGGAATATACCATACTAATTATTTTAATATCAGACATTTTGTCTAAAATAATCTTTTTAACTATATTTTCAGAAACTACAAATTTGTCTTTATTGATTGTTTCTATTGTGGATATTTTTTTATTCAATTCTTGAATGATAAGGCTGTTGCCTTCTTCACTCTCTGGTACTGGAGAATTTTTTTGTGTTTCTAGTTTTTGTAATACGGCATCTTTATTTGTCTGTGAAAACAAATAAGACGGAAATAACAAAACACTAGCTATTAAAATAGCCAAGCTTAAAAACCCAAAGAAAATAACAGCAAAACGCATATAGAAATCTTTGACTAAAAGTTCTTTTTCTTCTTTTGGTAATAAATTAATCATGATTAAAATCTCCTAATGCAAGACCTAACGCTGATGCATAAGAGAGTGATTGTTTAAAATTAATATCTGGAATGTATACTTCTTTTTCTTTTATAATATTTGTCCAGACATTAGCTATTTCGACTTTTGTCTTGAGACTAACAGCGAAATAATCTGATATCCCTATCAAATTCGCACCACCACCACAAATAATGATTTTGTTGATGATAGGATTTACTTTATTTTTCTCATCTTTATGGGTATTCCAATACAAAAAGTGTTTGACTATTTCGTCACGCAACACAGACACGCTATTTAAAATAACAGAAAATATTTCTTGATTCCCTATATTCCTTTGCAAGCCATACTTTTGTTTCATTTTTTCTGCTTCATCGAAAGTAATCTTAAAATTTTTCATTATCATATTATTCAACATATCTCCACTCACATCTAAAGTCGAAGTAAACATTATGACACCTCGAGATAAAATAAAAATACCAGTACGCTTCTCTCCGAAATCCACTATCATGTATGTATCCATATCGCCGTATTTCACCACAGCCCGACTTATGGCTTGCGCTTCTAGTTCAAAAGATTGAACCATAATATTACAACTTTTAAAAAGAGCTAAGTAATTCTCAATGATATCTTTAGAAGCAGCTACAACCTGTACCTCTAAGGATTCTGGATCTTCACTTATAACATCATAATCAAAATTAACTTCTTCTGCAGGAATAGGTATATGCTCTTCTAGGACTAGATCTATACCTTCCCTAATATTTTTTAAATC
Organism: bacterium; assembly: GCA_030857065.1. GTDB lineage: Bacteria > Patescibacteriota > Minisyncoccia > Phycocordibacterales > UBA9973 > UBA9973. The sequence continues at coordinate 2,788 of JALYOD010000040.1, forward strand.
TTGCTTGGCAATATAAATTTTAAAAATATAGATCTGCTCCTCTGGTATAGATACACGCACAGACTTTATATTATTTTCTTTCTTGAGAATGTTGAGTATTTCTTCTACTTTCTTTTCATCTTTTATTTTGCCAGATTCTACTACACCTTTCGGGATTTTCTTTTCACCGTATTTACCAAGCTTGATACCATATCGAGTCTTTAAAAGTTCAACATAACGGATAGACTCATCAGAAATATCCAAACCAAAAGAAGGCGTTTCTAAAAAACTAGAGGTGGGAAAAAACCTACTGAATGTATTGCTCAACATATATATATTATAACCTTTTATTTGGCAGTTGCGCCAGCGGGTATTGTGTCATTTGGTTCTAACAATGAAAATTTACCGTCTTCAGTAGATACAGCAAGAATCATACCATTACTTTCTAGTCCTTTTATTATGCGAGGTTCGAGATTCGCTACAAACATACAACTCTTGCCCACGAGCACGGAGCAGTCTGGGAAATAAAGTGAGATGCCTGAGACTATCTGCCTTGGAATTTCCTCCTTCATATCTACCGACAGCTTCAAAAGCTTATCCGTTTCAGGCACTTTCTCGGCACTTAATATTTTGCCAACTTTTAGTTCTACTTTTTTGAAATCATCTATGCTAATTTTGGTACTCACTTTTACTTCTGTCTTTATCTCTATTTTTTCTTCTTCTTTTTTTATTTCGTCCATATATTTTTATTATTTATTAATTATTAATTTTATCTAAATATCTCTGCAATATTAAAGCGGCGGCAGATGCATCAATTTCTTTGTTTTGTATTATTTTTGTTTTTCTTGCGTCATTTTTTTCTTTGCCTTCTCTGCCTCGGGCTTCTATTGTAGTCATAAATTCTTTTTGCATATGGACTTTTAATTTAAAATCTTCTTCCATTTTTTTTACAAAAACTTTTATCTCTTTTTGTATTTTATTTTCAAGATTATTCAAATCCATTGACTCCCCTACCACGATTTCATTAATATTTTCTTCCTTAATTATTGCTCCTAAATTTTTCATTAAATCCTGACCATTTTTTATTATTTCTTTTGGAAAAGCCAAGGTCCCTCCATCATCAGAGAAAGCCACACCAACCCTTTTAGTACCATAATCTATTCCCAAGTATTTCATATAAAAATACTAGCATAAAGTTCATTTTTCTGGTAATATCAAAAAGTTATCAAAATATAAATACACGGAGGCGTCGCATAGTTGGTCTAGTGCGCTCGTCTTGAAAACGAGAGTCCTGCAAGGGACCGTGAGTTCGAATCTCACCGCCTCCGCATTGACAACCTGTTAGTTTTGTTGACCCATATGTTTGAGCTCAAGCTGCGACCCACAAAGCTACATGTTGCACAAAAAAGAGCGACTTGACTGTCGCTCTTTTTTGTAAAGTTTTTATCTACTTTAAATTTTCCTTCCAAATCTCTCTAAGAGTACAGGCATAAAGAATAATGATGTTATTGTAGAAGTTATCAAACCACCTGTAATAACAACAGCCAGTGGTGCTAGAAATTCATTACCAGGAGAACTAGCGCCAAGAATGAATGGGATCAAAGCTAGACCTGTAACAATAGAAGTCATAAGTACGGGAACAACTCTTTCCTTTGTTGCAGTAATTACTGCATTTAATGGTATCCCGGGAATATTCTCATTATCTAATTCTTTTACTCTGGAAATAAGCATAATTCCATTTCGGGAAGCTATACCTGCAAGAGAAATGAAGCCCACAAGATGCGCCAGACTAATAGTCCCTCCTTCTATGTAAACAAATAGCAATCCGCCAAAGAATGCGACGGGTATATTGAGAAGAATAAGTGCTGTAAGTACCCA
>JALYOD010000046.1 GCA_030857065.1 bacterium
ATATTTATCAGACAGTAAATCCAGCACTTCGTGGCAGAGTAGTTCCTTGGTATGCAGGAGTTGATACCACCTATTGGAAACCAAATAATAAAGCTAAAAATAAAGAGGTGATGGTCTATTTTAAAAATGCTCCTAAGGCATTTTTGACAGAAGTTGAGTTGATACTGAAAAAGTATGGCTACACTATACATCGTGTAGTGTATGGTCATTACAGTAAAAATCATTTCAAAAAAATATTGGAAAAATCCATCTTCAGTATATTTTTAAGCATTACAGAAACACAAGGAATTGCTCTTGCTGAAGCGTGGTCAATGGATGTTCCTACTCTTGTTTGGGACCCTGAAATAGAGCATTATTATCTTCGCGGTGTGAAAACAACTTCTGCACCCTATCTTCGAAAGGAAAATGGAATGAGATGGAAAGAATTGAGAGAATTAGACATATTACTCAGTGACGGAAATTTGAATCTTGAGTCTTTTTCTCCTCGAGTATGGGTATTAAACAATATGACCCATAAACACTCTGCTGAATTATTTTTGAATATTTGTAATAGTGTTAAGAAATAAATGGAAAAGCTTTTAAAAAAAATATATAAAAATTCGTTCAAAAAGATCTTTCCTTCTGCTGGAGAAATTATTGATTCTTTTTTAATTAAAGAGCTTAAAGACTGCATTCGAGTAGTTGATCTTGGTTGTGGTCAATATTCCCCCTTGGGTCGTATTAAAGACAAACTTAGTCCACACCTCTATTCTGTGGGTGTTGATGATTTTGACCCGTATTTAGAAACAAGTAAGCAACAAAAAATTCATTCAGAGTATATAAAGAGTAATATTTTTGCAATTAATTTTCCTGATAACAGTTTTGACTGTGCACTCCTTCTAGATGTAATAGAACATTTTGAAAAAGAGGATTTTCTAAAGTTTCTTCCTCGATTAGAAAAAATAGCAAAGAAAATTATTATTTTGACTCCGAATGGTTTTGTAAATCAAAATACCTACGATGGTAATGAATATCAAGTTCACAAATCTGGCTTTACAGTTGATGACATGTCTTCACTTGGTTTTACATGCTATGGGGTTTCGGGACTTAAGACCCTTCGTGGAGAATATGCAGTATCTCGTATCAAACCACTTATTCTTGGAAATATGATTTGTAATATCACTGAACCTTTGGTATATAAAAGTCCAAAAAAGGCATATCATCTCATCTGTGTAAAATATAATTCCTAATCATATGTCAAACCCAAAAGTATCTATATGCATGCCGGCATACAATCAACCTGAATTTTTGAGGCTAGTACTTGAGTCAATCGTGGGTCAAGATTTCAAAGATTTTGAATTAATCATTAGTGATGATTCAACCAATGATGAAAGTACAAAAGTGGTGGATGCCTATAGATCTAGGATTCAAAGTCTCATTTATTTCAAAAACACTCCAAGCAAAGGCTCTCCACAAAGCTGGAACGAGGCTATTACACATGGCAAAGGAAGTTATATTAAAGTTATGCACAATGATGACTGGTTCTCCTCACCCTCATCTCTCACTAAATTTGTAAAAATGCTCGATGAACATCCTGAGTCGGATTTTGCTTTTTGTGCCACTTATATTTGTGGACCTGACCAAAAAATCTTGAAGACCCAGACAGCATCTTCACAAGAGTTAGAAAAACTTAAAGATTCAGCTACTTATTTATTTGGAAGAAATATTATAGGTGCACCAAGTGTCACTATGTTTCGAAACACTGTTAAAAATAAATATTATGATCCTCAAATGAAATGGGTGGTTGATGTTGACCAATACGTGGCAATTCTTGAAGAAAATCCTCATTTTCAATATTGTACTGAGCCTCTTGTTTCAACAACAGATGGGGCACTTCATCAAAGCAGCCATAGTAGCGTCGGTTTAAAAAACGTAGAACTATACGAATGGCTACGTCTCTATAGTAAATCTCGCAAGAGACATAAGAATATAAAATACCGTTATTTTATGTGGTTGTATATACTATTTGTATTAGAT
>JALYOD010000059.1 GCA_030857065.1 bacterium
GTACTGTTATATTTAAATTCTGCTTTTTTTAAATCAATAATCTTACCTAATTGCTTCTCATAATTCTTCATATTTTCTTTTATAATTTTTTCTGTAAGCATTGGGCGTTTTTCTAATTTATCTGAAGGATCACCAACAGTAGCAGTAAAATCTCCAATTATTAAAATAACCTTATGTCCCAAATCTTGAAATTTCCTTAATTTACGAAGAGGAATGGCTCGTCCTAAATGTATCTTTGGTCCAGTAGGATCAATACCAAACTTTACCCTTAAAACTTTTCCAGATAAAAGTTTCTTTTTTAGATCCTCTTTTACAAAAATATCTTCTACCCCCTTATTAAGTATTTCATCAATCTTTTTTTCATTTGTTATTATCTTCTCCATATCTATATATTATAACATATTTCTGATATAATTTAAAAACATGAAAATAAAACATTATATTAAGAAAAAAGTCGGAAAACACACCAGAAATAAAATTTATTTTGTAATTACTGCTGGGATTTTTGTTTTTGCATTAATAATCATCTGGATTTCATCTTTTAAAATACCAGACTTTAATTCTTTCAATGAAAGAAAAATAGCAAATTCTACAAAAATATATGACCGTACTGGTGAAATCTTGCTCTACAATATACACCAAGACGCTAAAAGAACAGACATACCTTTTGATCAAATGGGTGAAAATATCAAGAATGCAACATTGGCAATAGAAGATGCAAAATTTTACAATCATAATGGTGTTAGAATCAGCTCAACCTTCCGCGCTGTATTATCCAATATTTTCCATATTGGTATAGGCGGTGGAGGATCTACTATCACACAACAACTTATAAAAAACACTCTCTTAACTCAAAAAAGAACTTTTACTAGAAAAATAAAAGAATGGGTTTTGGCACTCAAAATAGAACGAGAATTTTCTAAAGATAAAATATTTGAATACTATCTAAACGAAGCACCTTATGGAGGTAATCTATATGGTATATCTGAAGCAAGTAGAACTTATTTTAATAAAAATCCAACAGACTTATCTGTGGCTGAAGCTGCGTATTTAGCAGCCATACCACAGTCCCCTACTGTATTATCTCCTTATGGCAAAAATTTGCAAAAATTAGAAGCTCGTAAGAATTTGGTTTTGTCTCGAATGAGAGAAGTTGGTTTTCTAAATGAAGAAAGTTATCAAAAAACAAAAAATGAAGTGGTTGTATTTTCTCCAAAAGAATTGACTGGTATTCATGCTCCTCATTTTGTTTTTTTTATAAAAGATTATTTGGAAAATAAATATGGAACTGATGCAGTCGAACAAGGTGGTTTGAAAGTGACTACAACCCTAGATTATGATCTACAAATAAAAGGTGAAGCTATTAATAAAGAAGGAGCTCTGAAGAACAAAAAAGACTGGAATGGGGAAAATGCTTCAATAGTAGCAATAGATCCTAAGACAGGGCAAATATTAACAATGATTGGCTCTCGTGACTATTTCGACAAAGAGATAGATGGTAATTTTAATGTAGCTACAGCACTGCGCCAACCAGGATCTTCTTTTAAACCTTTTATTTATGCTACAGCATTCAGTAAGGGTTTTACCCCTGAAACAGTATTGTTTGATTTACCAACAGAATTCAATGCATCTTGTACGCCTTATGGTAGAGCCACGACGGGTAGTCAGAAGAATTGCTATATGCCGGAGAATTATGATGGCAAAACTGTTGGTCCTATTAATTTACGCAATGCATTAGCTCAATCAAGAAATATTCCAGCGGTAAAATTATTTTACCTAAGTGGATTATCCGACTCACTTAAAACAGCTCAAGATATGGGTATAACCAGTCTAACAGATATCAATAGATATGGTTTAACATTGGTTATTGGAGGTGGTGAAGTTTCACTTTTGGATATAACCTCGGCTTATGGTGTTTTTGCTAATAATGGAATACGCAATCCTTATACTGGTATCCTAAAAGTTGAAGATATAAATGGCAATGTATTAGAAGAGTTTGAAAAAGACGAAAAACAAATACTATCTAAAAATACAGCATTAACTATTTCTAATATATTATCTGATAATACAGCTCGTATTCCTACTTTTGGAGCAAATTCTCAATTGAAAATTGATGGCTATGATGTAGCTGTAAAAACAGGAACTACAAATAATAACAAAGATGCTTGGACTGTAGGATATAGTCCCACTATCACTGTAGGGGTCTGGGCAGGAAACAATGATAATAAACCTATGAAAAAGGGTGGTGTCTCTGTAGCTGGACCTATTTGGAATAAATTTATAAAAGAAGCATTAAAAAAAAGTGCAGATGAAAAATTTGAAAAACCAAACATTGAAACAAATATTCAAACAACTAAACCAATCCTTCGTGGGCAGTGGTTAGGTGGTGAAAGCTTTTTTATTGATAAAACAACTGGTCTATTAGCAACAGAATTTACTCCAAAAGAAACATTGGAAGAAAAAATAATAACTAGTGTTCATACTATATTACATTGGGTAGATCGTAGTGACATAACTGGTGCATCTCCATCAAACCCACAAAGTAATTCTCAATACAATAACTGGGAAGTTCCGATACAAAATTGGTGGGCTCAAAATAGTTATAAATACAATATAACAACAATACTAGAGAAACCTATGTCTTATGACAATATTCATACACAAAACACACCGGCATTTATATCTATAATAGATCCAAACAATACAAACATCTACCCATTAAATGAAGAAATAACATTACAAATCAGTAATCCTAATAATTATCCAATACAAAAAATTGATGTTTTTATTAATAATATTTTTATAGAAAGTATTAGATCACCTTTTTATTTCAAATTCACACCTTCAGATTTAGAAAATATACAAAATGAAAATGAACTCAAGCTCATCGTATCAGACAACAACTATAACAAATCAGAAGTAAGTACTATATTCAAAACAAAATAATATTACCAAAAATTCTCTGGTGTTTTCTTTCCTAACACTAATTTAAGATTTTGAAAAATTTGTTCTTTTTTTATAAAAATTTTATTTTTATAAATTGGTTTTATATTTAAATAAACAATATTATTTTTTATTTTTATATCCTTATTTTCTATTTTTATTTTTGTGGCTTCATATATAGCCATTCTTATATAGTCATACTTGCCCTCCCCTTCCAAAAGGATATTATTAAAACGAGCGAGTAAATCTTTTATCTCTATAACCATATTATCTATTCATTGGCATAATAAGATAAGTAAAACTTATATCACCAACAGATGATATAACTATGGGTTTGGAACTTTCGTTGAGTTTAATAGATATACTATCTGTATTTACAGAATTAAAACAGTCTAAAAAATATTTATAATTAAAACCAAGTTCTACATCTTCGCCATTTAGAACAGAATCTATCAATGTTTCATTTTCACCAACTTCTATATTTTTAGAAAAAAGTTTAAAAATCTTTTCTTTTGGTTTTATTAAAATATTTATTTGATTAAATTTATCTGAAAAAACATTTGTTAGTTTTAATGCATTCAATAAATCCTGTTTCAAAACAACAACTTCTGTTTTGAAATCTTTAGGTAATATTTGTTTATAATCAGGATAAACCCCATCGATTATTCTAGAAGTTAAATATATATTGTTTGAATAAAAAGATATTTGATTTTTATTTAAACAAATATTTATATTACCTTGGATGTCTCCAAAAATGCGAAGTATTTCAGATATATTTTTAAAAGGAATAATTATATTAAAATCTTGTTTTATATCTTTAACTTTTATCTTTTTCTCAGCAAGTCTAAAAGAGTCTGTAGATACGAAATACAAATTATTTTCATTTGAATAAATATAAACACTTGATATTTCTGGTTTTATATCTGAAACAGAAGAACTATAATAAACAGATTTAATACCTTCTATTAATTTCTTTATTTCTAATTCAAAACTATCACCCTCTAATCTTGGTATAGTTGGAAAGTCATCTGTTAGACTACCTTTGAGTTTTATTTGACTCTTTTTGGTTTTAATTAAAAGATTACCATCTATTCCATCTAGTGTAATATTTTCATTTTGAAAAAAATTAGAAACTATATTTGAAAAAGAAGAACCATTAACAGCTATAATACCCTCCTTCTCAATTTTTGCTGGCAACTCTATTTCAACACCTAGGTTTAAATTAGTAGCTCTTAGTTTTAAAGTTTTACCAGAAGCAATAAGTAAAATAGAACTTAGTACGGGTAAGGTTAAATTCTTTCCAGTTATTCTTTCTGTTTGGATAACTGCGTTTTTTAATTTTTCTAATTCACATTCTAATTTCATATTCTTTATATATAAATTATTATTAATATTAGCTATGTTGATAAGTGGATAAGTGGATAATACTATATTTTATATGGTTATTTTAATAAAAATTTTTTTTTAAAAACTGGATATCTTTCTTTTTATTAACACGATCTTTAGAATGGTATTCTCTATTAACATTTTTGATTATTTATTAACAAGTTTATTATAAGCTTTTTCTGTTTTATACAGTACTTATACACAACTATTTGAACATAATTCTTATCTGCTCTAATTCTTGTGAAAGTTGTTGATCTGTTTCTAAATCAGTTTTTACTTTTAAATAAGAGTGTATTACTGTGGTGTGGTCTTTACCTCCTAACTTTTGACCTATTAAAGGATAAGAAACATTAAAATCCTCTCTTAATATATACATCACTACTTGTCTAGCGCGCACTATTTCTTTTCTGCGTGTTTTTTCATATAAAGAGGATTCGTCCAAGTTATAATAATCACTAATTATTTTAACTACATCTTTTATAGCAACATTTTTCTTTGGTCTGATGTTGTTTTTTAGAATATTCTTTACTTCATTCAAAGAAATTGTGTTTTTTAATCTATATTGGCACACAATACTATTAAGACTACCCTCAAGTTCCCTTATATTTCCTCTTATAGTAGATGCAACATAATCAATAATAAGAGGATCTATATCTATACCATGTTCCAATAATTTGACCTTTAATATGGCTAATCTAGATTCGTATTCTGGTTCAGCTACGTCTACTATCATTCCTGCAGCAAAACGTGACTTCAATCTGTCTGCGAGTTCTGGGATATGGTTAGGATGTTTGTCTGATGAGAAAATTATTTGTTTGTTATTTTCATAGAAAGTGTTGAATGTATGAAATAATTCTTCTTGAATTTTCTCCATTTTACCTATGAATTGAATATCATCAATGATTAGTAAATCATATTTGCGATATTTTTCTTTAAAAGAATTAGCTTTGTTTCCTTGGAGAGAATTTATAAAATCTGTAGCAAATTTTTCGAGTGTTATATAATTTACTTTTTTACTAGGATATTTTTCTTTAATACTATTCCCTACTGCTTGTAAAAGGTGTGTTTTACCAAGACCCGTCCCTCCATAAATAAAAAATGGATTGTATTTTGTACCAGGAGATTCTATGATGGCTTGTGCTGCTGCATAAGCTAACTCATTAAAACCACCAACAATAAAAGTATCAAAACGATATCTAGGGTTTAAATTATCTTCTGGACTTATATATAGATCTTTTAGAGGTAATTCTTTGTTGATAAAATTTTTATTTTGGTTGATATTAATTTCTACTTTATTATTGTCTATTTTTGTAATTATATATTCAACTGCACGCATATTCTCATATGAATCAGCTATTGTTTTGGTTATTAGCTTATGATATTTGTTTTTTAACCAATCACGAACAAATTCATTTGGAACAGCTATATGAATAACTCCTCCATCGTCTTTTAAAATCGATGTGTTTTTGAACCAAGTACTAAAGTTCGCCTTAGAAACCCCCGCCTCTATTTCTACCAAGCAGTTTTGCCACAATTGTTTTGTATCCATTGTTTTTCATTATACTATCTATTTGTTAAGTAAAAAGTAAATAAAATTATTAACTATGTTTATAAACTGTGGATAAAGTTAATAATTACTATTTTTAGATATTTGCCTAATCTATATTTTTGTTATAGTATATGGGTATGTCATTCACATATCAACCAAATAAAAGAAAAAGAGCCAAGACTCATGGTTTTTTAGTACGATCTAGTACCAAGACCGGTAAAGCAGTTTTAAAACGCCGCCTTCAAAAAGGTCGAAAAAAGTTATCTACTGTATAAATTAAAACCAACCTAAATGCTCCCTAAAAAAAACAGGGCAATCAAGAAAGATATAGAAAAACTCTTTAAAAATAGGGGTTTTTTGTCTTTTGGGAACCTGACCCTTCGATATTTTATTGAAAAAGACTTAAAAGAATCAAAAATATCATTTATAGTACCTAAAAAAGTGGCAAAAACAGCAGTTTTACGTAATAAATTACGTCGAATTGGATATAAAAGCCTTGAAAATAAGCTTACTTTGGTTCCTTCCCCTCTTGTGGGTGTGTTTTCTTTTAATAAAGCTTCTTTTGAAGATATAGACAATGAAATTAAGCAAATATTTAGTAAAATTAATTAATTTTTATCAAAAAGTTATTTCTCCTGATACCGGTCGGCTGAAAAAGCTGGGCTTTTTCAGCCGACCTACCTGCGTCTTCTATCCCACTTGCTCGGAATATACCAAACAAGCCATACAGAAATATGGCTCCCTCAAAGGCATTTATTTAGGCATTCGCCGTATCCTCCGTTGCCACCCTTGGCAAAAAAATCATATGGATTTATTGAAATAACTTTGATTTTTCTGTATTTTCGTATAGAATGAGAAGATGCTATTAAATTTATGGAACACAGTGTTATATCAGCCATTTGTGAATATTTTGGCCTTTTTGATCAATATTATCCCTGGTGGAGATGTGGGTATTGCTATTATTTTGCTCACTATTCTGGTCAAAATATTACTCTTTCCTCTTTCTCAAAAATCTATTAAAAGTCAGGCAGTTTTGAATAATCTCGCTCCAGAATTGAAGAAAATCAAAGAATCTGGCGTGTCAAAAGAAGAACAAGCCAAACTTACCTTCGCACTTTACAAAACTCACAAAACAAACCCCTTTTCTGGTTGTTTAATAATTTTAATTCAAATTCCAATTATTTTTGCTTTATATTATGTTTTCTATAAAGGTATAAATTTTGATAATAGTATTTTGTATTCTTTTGTCTCTAAACCAGAGAATTTGAATATGAATTTCTTGGGTCTTATTGATATAGGTTCAAAGAGTTTAATTCTAGCTATTGTTGCTGGTATATCACAATTCTTGCAAGCATTTTATATGCCAAAACCTGCTCTAAATACCAACAACTCCGGTTCTTTCCAAGAAACTTTTGCCAAAAGTATGCAAATGCAAATGAAATATGTCTTTCCATTTGTAGTAGCTTTTATTTCTTACAGTATTTCTGGTGCTATAGCTCTGTATTGGGCTGTTAGCAATTTGTTTGCTGTCGGCCAACAAATATATGTAAATAGACAAACAAAAGAAAAACAAATTGGCTTGGTTGTAAAGACAAAAGAATTATAAAATATTTTATTTAAATGGATAAACAAGAAATACAAAATTTAATAAAAGAATTAATAGAAAAAACAAATGTTTCTGTTATTAATATTTCTCTTAATCCTGAGTTAGGTTCAATGTTTTATGCTGTAGAGGTGAGTGAGCCACATTTCTTCGTATCCAACGATGGCGAGGCTCTACACTCGCTCAATCACCTAGTACGCAGGATAATGGACTCCAAAAATACTCCTCTAAATGAAGAACATACAAATTCTCAAATAGTAATAGACATCAATGGTTTTCAAAAGAAACATATTGATAGTATTAAAGCTGTAGCACATATGATGGCCGAGAGAGCGAGATATTTCAAATCCAATATAGAAGTTGATCCTATGAATGCTTATGACAGACGCATTGTGCATGAATTTTTGTCTGATCAAACTGATTTAAAAACAGAATCAGATGGTTATGGTCCTACACGTCGCGTGGTTATTAAATATACAGGCAGTATCTAATTTAGATCTAATTGAGTTTAAGTTCCCAAAGATAAGAATCTTTTTTGTTTATGAAAAACAAATAACCATCATTGTATTTCAAGTGTGTTCCATCTATGTCTTCCCCACCATCTGTTTGTAATGGGTCTAATACTAATCCAGTGTTGAGTGATTCAGTATTAATTCTCCAAATTTGGTCAGAAAAAGATACTTCACCCATATACCATACATCTGGGTATGAATTATTTGTTAAATTTCTAGGCATTGCGCAATATATTTCACTACCATCTTCAGTCCACGTACATTTCTCAGGTAGAGTCTTGATACTTATTTTCTTTGTTGTATTTGTTGTTATGTTATAAAGATAAAGATTCATATCCCCATCTCCGTATAATACCTGATATCCATCAGGGCTAGTGAGAGTAGTGAGTCCATTGATACCACCGAGTACACGCTCAAAATCTTTCCTGTTAGGATTGATTTTATACATATATCCTGCTACAGCATTACTTGCTTTGGTGGTAAGGGTTATGGTGTTTTGGTTCGCATATTGGCTGAGCCATTCACTATAAGCAGAATCAAATACTTGAGACTTTTTACCACCACTTATATCTGCATTTATTCCTATAGTATTGTTTTTGTTATTAAATAAATAAAATATTTTTGATAATTGAGGTAAAATAGATAAATCAGTAATATTTTCAGACAAGAAAGATCCACTAAGCTCACTAGTAGTCAAAGAGTCTGCACCCAATACTTCACGCTCTAACGATCCGACAAATGTAGCTATAGTTTTACCATCATTTTTTAAATATCGCATTATGACGTTCTCCCCACTAGCACTAAATAATGCTTCATGAACACTGAGTACTGTAGTGTTAGTGATCTTACTCTCATTTATTTTATCTACAAAAGTTTGGTATATATTACCATTTAGTATATCTACATATCGCAATGCCGGAACCTTCTCAGTTTCGGGTGCTGTGGGTCGGACTATTTGTGTTTCTTCTTCTGTATTTTGCTTGATTGGCACTTCTACATAGCGTTCTTTTAAGAATATTCCATATCCAGAAATAGGCATACTAGATACTTTGTAAAGTATCATATTCCTCACTTCGCCATTTGCGGGTGGAACATAACCCGAAATATCTGTAGGTGTTTCAGTATTTGTATTTTGGTCAGAATTTCCTTTTTTAAATAAAGGGAAAATATTTGAAAAGAAATTGGTGTCTTCTGCAACAGTGGGTGCTGAGTTATTTGTTGGTTTAGTTGAATTACCAAAAGCGTAATACAAAACTCCAATGAGTATGAATATGATGATTATTAGTAATATAAAGTTTCTTTTTGACATAAATTATTTAGGCCATTTAACATATTTGATTCTATTTTTTAATGAATCCAAAGATCTAGTATTTGTTACATCACCTTTTTTATTCTGTGTGTCTAATAATCTTCCATTTCCTAAATATATCATAACATGCCCATTTCCTCTTTTATCATCACTAGGCTTCCATCCAACTAAGTCACCGATATTCAGTTGATTAAAATCAAAAGTCGCTCCATTTACACTCTGTGCATTTGAAGAAAACATTTCATTACTATTACCACCAGGATAAGGCAATCCCGCACAACTATAAACTTGGGCTACATAAGCAGAGCAATCTAGTATAATGTTATTGCCATTAATTGTGTTTCTTTTACCAACAGCTTGACTATAAATTGTTTTACCTATAAATTGTTTTCCTATTTCTTCTATAGCTGCTTTACCACCTGTACCAGTACATTTTGTAATACCTATTGCTCTCAAAGATGCATGATCTATAGACTTAAAGGCATCTGATGATTCGCCTCCCAAATCTACTTCCACCGTCGCATCTGGCAAGTTTTTATCAATGCACAAATCTAGGAGTTTGGGGTTGATGGTGTTGAGTATAGCATAACCAGATACAGCCAATATGAGTCCTAATATGGCTTGCAATATGACAGTTTTGCCTTGAACTTCCGAAGACACAAGCTCGCTAGTCATATATTGAATACCTCCAGAGATAATCATCACCATAGCAAGCAATGCACAAATACCGATGAATATTTTAATAAATTTATTGGCATAATTCGTAAAAGCGCATTCTACACTAGCGTCAAAAGTTGTTAAATCTTCTGAAAGTGGTGCTAGAAATGTGTAAACATTGTTTGGATCAACTGTTGGTTCAATTGTTTTGGCTAAATTAGCCCAATCAAAAGGATTTTCGCCTGCTTTAGCAGTGCCGAAGCTATGAGTCACACCACAGGTCTCAACATCGGCTTTTTTGCCACAAAATCTAAAATAATAAACACTCGGAACTGTGTCTGTCTTAGGTGTTAATCCTACAATCTTAGTTGAATATTGTTTTGGAATAAATTCTTGTCCCACAGGTGTTTTACCAGATGGTTCTGGTAAAGTTGTACTTTGAAGAGGTTCAACGGTGCCATATTTGAAAAAAATTTGCTCAAAGCTCGCTGGTAGATATTCGCCATGTATTGTAGCAAAAGTATCTCCAATAATGCTCGGGTTTCCTGTCGTTATTTTATCTATAGCTATATTACTACCAATCCAAGTACCATCAGCACTAAAAGAGGTATATGTTCCAGTCCAAGTAGCTTTTATATTTTCATTTAATACAACACCTTCCCAATTGCCATTCGATACAGAATTAAGTTTCCATGTTCCCTTAATAGGCCCATTGGCTTGTGTGGTTGTACCCTTAAAGCTTTTAGGATTCGTTAAGGCATCCCAAGTACCATTGCCTTTTATGCCATACACTGTCATTTCAACAGCATAAACTTTGTTTGATATAAACAAAAGAGCTATAAAAAATATATAAATTATTATTTTTTTAGAAATTTTGAGCATTTAAAAGTTGACTATAATTTCTTTTTCGGCTTCTTGAAAAAGAGTTTTTGGATTATTGATAAAGACTTTTATTTTGGAACTTCCACTTTTACCAGCTTCTGGTTTGATAGCTAATTCATTTATAACTGTAGGTGTATTTATTTTTGTACCACCTAAAGACCAGACGAAAGAAAGTAAACCACTTTCTATATTCCTCGGTGAGAAGAAGTACGGTATAGCTACTACGGTCTCTCCATCTTTGTCCACTATATATCCATCAGCAAGGCTTCTATTCATCTCTAGACCATATTGATTGGATTTTTTATAAAAAAGTATTTTAGGTTTTGTTGTTTGTAATGTTATATTCGCTTCAGATTTTATTTTGCCACTTAGGTCAGACACCAATACTTTGATTTCATTTTCTTTTTCTAAATAATTATTTTTAAAAGTCAAATATGATTTACCCCAACCCGAAATACTAGGCCTACCATTGCCGTCTTGATCCCAGAAATAAGACATATTGTTTGGATTTATTTTGCCTGAAATGGTGTTGATGTTCGGTATAGCCACGACTTTGAAAGAGCCTTCAGAAGCCACCAAAGTCTTGCCTCTGTAGAATGGTGGAGAATAAGAGTCCACCGCTTCCCAGAGCATATCTATGTTGGTTGGGGTTAAGACTATATTTTTATTAATGTTTTTACCATCTACTGTATTGATAGATACATTGATTTCGATTGTAGTGTCGGCGTCACCCATAATAAAATAGAAATCTGTTTTACCTATATCATTTATTTTCTCATAACCATTGATAGACCAAACAATAAGGGCTTTGTCTAAATCCACAACATAACTTCTGACACTAGCAGTAACACTACTAAAAGGAGCAGGATTTGCAGGATTGGTATAAAATACTATGTCTCCATTGCCTACTTGAGCGTGGGCTTGTACAGCAAACATAGAAAAAGTAACAACAAATAAAAATATCAACATAAAGTTCAAAATAAACATGTATTTATTTATATATTCTTTATTTTGTAATTTTCGCATTATCTTTATTATATCACTATTTTTGAGTCCCCTCTACTTCTAATAGCTCATCTTTTGATTTCTTTATGGAGAGTATTTGTGATGGATCCGAAGTAATTATTTGGTCTTCAGTATAAGAAGCGATGACTTTGATAGCGACATGTTTTTGGCCAGCAAAGAATATACCCTCTCCTACTCCAGATTCTAGTAATAAATATTTTTCTTCGTCTGTTAGGTTGAATGTTTTTTGGAGTATATCTATAGTAGAAGGCGATTGTTTTAATAGTATTTGGATGGAAGAGTTGGTAATAATAGGTAATCCATAGGTAGACTTCATAAAATCCGCCGCGTCTTGGGTAATAGTAGCCAGACCTAGATAATATTTGCGTCCACGTTTCGCCATAGAATACAAGAACGAAGCTGTGTCTTCAGACTTCATCATCCACCATGCTTCATCTACCACGAGCAATCTCTTTTTCAAATTCTTACGAATTGCATTCCATATATAGTGCATAACTATATACATAGCTATGGGTTTCAATTCGTCCTCCATATCTCGCACAGAGAAAACGACGAATTTTTTATTGATGTCCACATTTGAAGGTTTGTTTAGAAATGTAGACCAAGTTCCTTTGGTATATTTGACCAATCTTTGGACTATAGAGTCAGACCCTTCCATACCACCGAGTACCATTTCTAGGTCTGAAAGTAATGGCGGTTCAATATTAGAAAAGTCAGACTCAGGAGTTATGTCCTTCATTGCATAAGTTTCGGATATAGCACGGTCTATCATAGAGTCCTCTTCTGGCGTTAAACCTCCTAACATCAGTCTAAAAAGCCCAACCAAGTTGATAATATTGCTACGCAAGACGTCTTCGGCTGTTTCATCTTCACGAGGCATTGGCAAGTCAAAAGGATTGATATGGTGGTCAGATGAAAGTGAAATATTGAAATATCTACCACCGACAGATTCGGCTAAATACTCGTATTCACGTTCAGGATCAATGACTATGACATCTATGTCGAACATGAGAGAACGTAGTATTTCTAATTTGGTAGCATAACTTTTTCCGCTACCAGACTTGGCAAATGTTACAGAATTATAATTCTCTAATGAAAATCTGTCGAAAATAACCAAAGACGAATTGTGTCTATTAACACCATAGAGTATGCC
>JALYOD010000028.1 GCA_030857065.1 bacterium
CCCTGGACCCGTAATAGAAAAAGGTACGCGTTCACCGTGAGAAACTTGATCAATACCATTATAATCAGGATGATTTGTGGTTACAAATGCTATATCTGCCCCGAATTTGGCTGTAATGCCTGTTTTGGAAGTTTTAGATACAGGATTAAAAGCCAAAGACAATTCGCCTTGAGCAATTTTGAAGAATTGTTTACCATAATGTGTAATTATCATTCTATGCAGTATAACAAAAATAAAAAGAAAATCCAAATCATCTCAAAAATGAATCTCTTGCATTTCTTACGACTTTAGTATAGTATCAAACTACAACTTAAATATATTATAAGTATGGATTTAGGCTAACACTATGAAAGATAGCAATATCATAAATAGCACCTAAAACCTCAAATCCGCTTATTTATTTTATTAAATAGCGGAAATTTTATTTTAAGTGTCAAAATTATGAATCCAACAGAAGAAATAATAGTAGAAAATGAAGTTTTGAAAGATATTATTGATAGAAGTATCACTAAGCCAGAATTGGACTCTTTGGTAGAAGGTCCGGTGATTTTAATACAAAAATCCTCAGTTTATGTAGACTTGTCTCCTTTTGGTACAGGTATTATATATGGACGAGAATTTATCAATGCTAAAGACATAATAAAAAAGATAAGTCTTGGTGATATCATCAAAGCAAAAATAGTTGAGGTAGAGAATGAGGATGGTTATACTGAACTTTCATTAAAAGAAGCAAAACAGGCTCTGATCTGGAGTGATGCTGAAAAAGCAATCAAAAACAAGACTGTTATGGATCTTGAAATCAAAGACGCGAACAAAGGTGGACTAATATTGGAATGGCAAGGCATACAAGGATTCTTACCAGCTTCACAACTAAAAGCTGACCACTATCCTAAAGTTTTGGATTCAGATAAAGACAAAATACTAAAAGAATTAAAGAAATTGGTTGGAGAAAAAATCTCTGTTATGATTATCTCTACATTACCAAAAGAAGGCAAACTTATTTTCTCTGAAAAAGACAATAATCCAGAAGAGAAGAAAGAAATATTGAACAAATACACTATCGGTGACGAATTGGAATGTACTATTGCTGGTATCGTAGACTTTGGCATATTTCTCAAGCTTGAAGATGGTTTAGAAGGACTTGTGCATATATCTGAGCTCGATTGGGGTCTAGTAGAAGATCCACGCAATATGTTCAAAGTAGGAGATAAAATCAAAGCTAAAGTCATAGAAATAAAAGATGGTAAAGTATCTTTATCAGTGAAAGCTCTAAAAGAAAATCCTTGGAAGGAATATGAGGGTAAATTAAAAAAGGGCGACATCATCAAAGGTGTTGTTATCAAATACAACAAACACGGTGCTTTGGTATCTATCAAAGAAGGTGTAGCTGGACTTGTTCATAATTCTACTTTTGGTGGAGAGAGCAAGCTTCGTGAAAAATTAGAACTCGGCAAGAACTATAATTTCCAAATCACTCTTTTTGAACCAAAAGATCACAAAATGACTTTGTTATATTTAGAATAGAATTAGAATAAAAGAATAAAAACATTTAAAAAGTCCCGAGCGTAAGCGAGGGGCTTTTTAAATTGTATATTTATGCTTCTACTTTATCTTCTCCCAAATTTTCTTCACCAATACTATTCATTATCTTTATAACTTGTTTAGAATAACCGGGTACGATTGAATCTGGATTGTATTTCTTTAATATTTGCTCAGTGGTTTTGTTATCATAATAATGAGCTGTTTTAGGATTGTTGCCACCCAAATTCTTGGCGAGAATTTCTATAGACTCATCGTAAGATTTGAAATTGATCTTACAAGAACCCCAACCAAAAGCGCTGAACTTTACCTTTTTACAAGCAAATTTACCACCAGTAGATTCGCGAACAGAAATAGCTGGAATAAGACGCCAGTCAATATCATTGATGTCTGCTTCTTTTACCATTTTAGCACCGTAACCTGCCAATGGCATATCACGCTCACTAAAATAGCTATCTATCGCTTTCGCTCTTAACTCAAGAATGTCAGCTTTGGTTGTTGTATCTTTGTCCTCTTCTGCTTGGTTAAAAGCAAAAAGATTACTTAGACTATTATTTTCTTTTTGGATTAATATAGTTTGGGGAGTTTTAATGCTATTAGTATCTACC
>JALYOD010000022.1 GCA_030857065.1 bacterium
ATCGGCTGTGAGGTGTATGTGGCAGAACGCAAGATGACAGACAAAGAGGCAGGCATAGACAACAAAAGGTATCACTTGATACTCTTGGCGAAAAATTTGCAAGGTTATAAGAATTTGATGCGTATAGTGAGCGAGGCGAACCTTAAGGGATACTATTACAAGCCCCGCGTGGATATGGAACTCTTGAAAGAATTTTCTAGCGGACTTATCGCCCTTTCGGGATGTATGGGTGGCAAACTCTCGCGCGCGATTTTGAACAATGACGAAGAAAAAGTTGAAAATTTGATAAAAGAACACATTGATATTTTCGGCAAAGAAAATTATTTCCTTGAAATTCAAGCGCACCCACACATAGAGCGTGACGCCCTACTAAGAGGTAAATTAATAACTCTAGGCAAAAAACATAATCTAAAAGTCGTCGCCACTCAAGATTCACATTACCCTTGTATTGATGACCACAAAGCCCACCATACCCTACTCCAAGTAAACACTGGAGCTGATGGCAAAGACTCTAGCAAATTTGAATTCTCCGATGATGACTTCTCTTTTATCAATACCGAAACTGCTTACAAATATTTTGCTGACGCATCCGAGGCAGTCGAGAACACTATGCATGTAGCAGATATGTGTGAGGATTATGAAATAGAGTTGGGCCGTGCTTATTTTCCAGAATTCAAAATAGAGGATAATCGTGATCCAAACATAGTGTTGAGTGAACTCGCCTATGCAGGCTTTGAATTTAGAAAACTTGAAAAAAAAGAAGAATACATAGAGAGATTAGAATATGAATTGGGAATAATCAAAAAGAAAGATTACCCGACATATTTCCTAGTGGTGGCAGACCTTATTCGTCATGCTCGCGAGAATTTTATTCTGACGAACATCCGAGGTTCGGTGGCAGGCTCGCTCACTACATATCTACTCGGAGTCACGAGCATCGATCCGATAGATTACAAAATTCCTTTCGAAAGATTTTTAAATCCAGAACGCCCCTCGCTACCCGATATCGACATGGATTTTGCGGACAATAGACGTGATGAAATGATAATGTATGTGAAGCAAAAGTATGGTGAAGATCGTGTAGCACAAATAGGAACATTTGGCACAATGATGGCCAAAGGTTCTGTCCGTGATGTAGCACGAGCACTCGGATATGAATACGCAATCGGTGACAGACTTTCTACCATGATACCCGTGGGTAGCCAAGGTATGCCGATGACTCTAGATCACGCGATGGAGATAGTGCCCGAACTAGCACAAGCTTACAAAAAAGAAAAAGACACGAAAGAAATAATTGATCTAGCAAAAAAGATGGAAGGTTGTGTTCGTCATGTGTCCGTACATGCAGCTGGTGTAGTTATCTCACCAAAGCCTTTATACGAATTCACTCCAATACAATACGATCCGAAGGGTGGCGATGTCATAACTCAATACGATATGTATCAGATAGAAGATGTGGGTCTGCCGAAGTTCGACTTCTTGGGAATACGCAACCTTTCAATCTTGGCGGATGCAGTGAAAATAACAAAAAGAACAAAGAAAATAGAAATAGATATTGAAAATATTCCAATTGATGACAAGAAAACTTTCAAATTACTTGCATTAGGTCAGACTGAAGGACTGTTTCAATTAAATGGCTCTGGCATAACTGCTTATTTGAAAAAACTCAAGCCCACTTCGATACACGACATCAACGCGATGGTGGCGCTCTACCGCCCTGGTCCGATGCAATTCATTCCTCTTTATATCGAACGCAAACACAAACCTATACTTGTAAAATATCTCGACCCTTTGCTCGAGCCAATACTAAAGCAAACATACGGTGTTCTCGTGTATCAAGATGATCTTTTGATGATTGCTATCAATATCGCTGGATATAGCTGGGGTGAAGTGGACAAATTCCGCAAAGCTGTCGGTAAAAAAATACCTACTGAAATGGCGAAACAAAAAGAAATATTCATAAATGGTTGTGTATCGCACAGCAAATGGCCACTCAAAAAAGCGCAAGAACTCTGGAATTGGATCGAGCCATTCGCGGCATATGGTTTCAACAAAGCACACTCTGCCTCCTATGGACGCGTGGCGTACCAAACTGCGTATATGAAAGCAAACTATCCTGTAGAATACATGACAGCGATACTCACGGCAGAGTCTGGTGACGTGGATAAAATTTCTGAAATTGTACGCGAGTGCGAACATATGAATATCAAAGTCCTGCCTCCAAATGTAAATGAGAGCTTTTCAGGATTTACATATATTGATGAGTCCACTATTCGCTTTGGACTTCTAACTATTAAAAATTTGGGTTCTGATATTGGGGACGCTATTATTGAAGAGCGTAAAAAAAATGGTAAATATAAATCTATTGGAGACTTTTTAGAAAGAGTCAAACATAAAAATTTAAATAAAAAATCTTTGGATGCACTCACAAAAAGTGGTGCGCTCGATGAGTGCGGTGAACGCGGAGCCTTGCTAGCAAACCAAGAAGAAATGATAAATTACAACAAAGAAGCCGGAAAACAATCAGCAAACCAAGTATCTCTATTCGGTGGAGCAGAAGGAATTGGAGAAATTAAAATGCCAGAGTTCAAACTTCGTGGTGCTATCCCTGCTGGTCAGACAGAAAAGCTGGGCTGGGAAAAAGAATTGCTCGGACTTTATATTTCTGGTCACCCACTAGATAGAATAAAAGACAAATTAGAAAAAAAAGAAATTAATATCAAAAAAATAAGAGAAGAATTAAAAAATGGCTTCCCTATCACCATCGGTGGCATGATCACCGCGGTCAAACAAGTGACTACAAAGAAGAATGATCGCATGGCATTCGTGACTATAGAAGACCTCACAGGATCTATCGAAGCTGTAGTCTTCTCAAAGTTATTTGCAGAGAATGTAGATGTTTTTGTAACCGAGAAATGCGTGGCTATCTCAGGCACTGTGTCCTTGCGTAATGGCGAAAAAAGTATTATAATCGAAGGGATAAAAATTATTTGATAAAAATAAACTTTTCAGAAATGAAGACCTTTCAGTATCCCCCAAACACAGACGAGCTCTATTATGCTGTCCAAGAAATTTATTTTGAAATGAAAAAACAATTATTTCTTTACCAAAAACAATTCCCAAATAAAAAAATACATAAAGAAGTAAATTTATGGAAAAAAGCATTAGGGCAATATATGACTTATTTCCCAGAGGAAAGTATTTACGACAAAATGCGTGAACTAGCACAATTCAAAGCATATTTAAAAGATAAAAAACAACAACAACCAAAAAAAGGAGACATGAGAATATTAGAGTTTCCAGAATATAATTCTTAAATTAGAAATAAACAATAAACGAGAATGATTACAAATTCTCGTTTTTTTAATTATACAAAGTCATTGCTTTTTCACGACCTTTGTTAAAGATAGTTTCGACAGCGAGGGCTACGGTTTTTGAGATTTTTTTGAGCTCTACAAGCTCTTCTTTCTTAAAATCACCGAGCAAGAATTTCAAGATCTTTTCTTCTCCTGCTGGTTTCTTGGCTATGCCTTTGGGCGTCATCGGTGATACTCCAATGCGAATACGAGTGAATGCTTGAGTTTTTAACGTCTTGATTATAGAGTTAAGACCATTGTGTCCACCACTTGAGCGATTGAAAGAAATTTTAATTTTACCTAATGGTAAATCCATATCATCATAAATAACCACCAAGTCTTTGATTTCTTTTATCTTGCCTTTTTCTTTATTTTTTTTCTTTTCTTCTATTGTCTCCTTTTCTAGAGGCTTCACGTATTTCAATACAATCTTCCCAGAATTATTCATAAAATTATCTACTTCTAAAAATTTAACTTTTAATTCGGAATCTTTTACTATTTTTTCACGCACAAAAGATGCCACAATAGCACCTGCGTTATGTCGAGTATTTTTATATTCTTCGCCAATATTTCCTAAACCAAATACTATTTTCATATATACATCATATCATTATTTAATATTAATAAACAAGAACACATCTTTTGACATTGTGTCAATTCTTTTTTGTGCTATTATATACACAATGGATAATCTAAATAATACAAATACAACACCAAAACAAAAAGAATCTGTGTGGGAATTGGTCAAATTCGCATTAATAGCAATAATTATCATTCTGCCGATACGAATTTTTATCGCTCAACCCTTTGTAGTGTCTGGCGAGTCTATGCACCCTACTTTTGCAGATGGCAATTATTTAATAATTGATGAAATATCTTACCGGTTCAAAGAACCACAAAGAGATGATGTTATAGTATTTCGATATCCGAATGATACAAAAAAGTTTTTTCTAAAAAGAATTATTGGTTTGCCACACGACACCGTATCTATTAACGGTAGTATTGTAACTATTACAAATGACTCATACAAAGACAAAATAATCCTAGATGAACCTTACGTAGAAAATCATTCAGATAATATTCTGTCAGCAACTCTGGGAGATGACGAATATTTCTTAATGGGAGACAATAGGTCTGCGAGTTATGACTCTAGAGCTTGGGGTCCAGTAAAGAAAGATTTAATAATAGGCAGAGCATTTCTAAGACTTTTACCAATAAACAAAATCAATATATACCCAGGAGATTACAAACAATTATAAAATACAAATATGAACAAAATAAAAAAAACTACAAATAAAAATGCAAAGAACAAAAATACAGAGTTGGCATCTCCTAAAGGTATGCGAGACATCATGAATGATGAATACTACCAATTCCAAGGATTCTTTGAAAAAGCCCAAGAAGTAGCAATGTATTACGGCTTCAAACCCATCGAAACACCAATAATGGAAAATGAGAATATATTTACTTCAGGCATAGGTGAAGGTACAGACATAATAGACAAAGAAATGTACACACTCAAAACCAAAGGTGGCGATCATCTAGCATTACGCCCTGAACACACTGCTCCATTAATGCGAGCATATATAGAACACGGAATGCACACCATTCCTCAACCAGTAATGTTTTATCAATACGGACCAGTCTTCCGTCATGACAAACCTCAACGCGGACGCTATCGCCAATTTTATCAGTTTGACCTCGATGCACTTGGTTCAGACAAAAGTATAATGGATGCATTGGTTATTAAAACGGGTATAAGTATTCTAGAAGAAGCTGGTGCAGAAAACCTCTCTGTTGATATTAATTCTATTGGAGACAAAGAATGCAGGAATATCTATCTAAAAGAATTGACGAATTATTATAAAAAGAATTTGGGTTCTTTACCTGCTGTTGATCGTGAGAGATTCAAAACCAACCCTTTGCGTATTTTGGACTCAAAAGAAGAAAAAACCAAAGAAATAAATGAGGGTGCCCCTGACGCTGTAGCTTCCCTTTGCGCATCTTGCAAAAAACATTTCAAAGAAGTATTGGAATATTTAGAAGAAATGGGTATCAATTATAATTTAAACAAAAATCTAGTCCGCGGATTGTCTTATTACACTAGAACAGTTTTTGAAATTATAGAAGACAAAGCTTCGGAAGATGGCACGCCTTTGACTATTGCCGCAGGGGGTAGATATGATTATTTGGCAAAACATTTGGGTAGCAAAAAAGATGTGCCTGCTGTAGGATTTTCAGTAGGAGTTGATCGCATAGTATCTGCTAGTTGGTATAAAAAACTCACTCCTCGCATAATCAAAAAACCGAAAGTTTATTTCATCCAACTTGGCTCCGAAGCAAAACTAAAAAGTCTGAATATTATAGACGTATTACGCAAAGCTCATGTACCTATAGCTCAATCTTTATCTAAAGACTCACTAGGAAGTCAATTAGCTGTGGCGGAGAAACTCGCAATACCTTATGCCATCATCTTTGGAGTAAAAGAAGCATTGGAGAATTCTGTAATAGTACGCAATATGTCCAATCGCTCACAAGATACAGTAAAAATTTCAAAACTTTTAGAATATTTAAAAGACATAAAATAAATTTAATTTTAAATTTGTATGAAGAAAATACTTCAAAAAGAAGAACGGGGGTTGCGTCTAAATGCGAAAGAAATTCCTGTACACGAAATACTTACTCCGAAAATACAAAAAATATTAAAAGAAATGTCTATGTCTTTAGTTAATGAGCATGATGGTGTTGCTATTGCTGCTCCACAAATAGGATATTCATTGCGAATATTTGTAGTATCTGGGAAAATTTTTGACAAAGATTTTATGGAGGAAAAGAAGAATGGAACACCCCCTCCCAACCTCCCCCTCACAAAGGACGAGGAGAAAACTTATAAAGACATAGTATTTATCAACCCTGTTATATCCAAACTCTCTCGCAAAAAAGAATGGATGCCAGAAGGTTGTCTTTCTGTGCGTCCTATATACGGCAAGACTTATCGATCAGAAAAAGCTACAGTTGAAGCTTACAATGAGAATGGTCGACATTTCAAAATGGGTGGGGTAGGACTATTGGCACAAATATTTCAACACGAAACAGATCATCTCAATGGTATATTATTTATTGATCATGCTAAAGAATTAAGAGAAGAGCTATTACCAGAATCATAAAACAAAGAATGTTGGATAAAAAATTAAAAAACAATTTTGTATTTTTTGGAACTCCAGATGTAGCAAGTGAGACTTTGGAAATTTTAAAACAAAGTGGATTTTTGCCTAGCCTTATAATCACAGCCCCCGACAGACCTGCTGGTAGAAAACTCCTCCTGACTCCTCCACCTGTCAAAACTTGGGCGACAAAAAACAACATTCCTTATATTCAACCGGAAAAGATTACCCCCTCCGCCCTACTGGACACCTCCCCCTTATTAAGTGGGAGGGAAAATACAAATACTCCAGATTTATTCGTGGTTGTCGCATACGGCAAAATTCTACCAGAGAGTATTATAAATATGCCAAGATTAGGCACTATCAATATTCATTATTCCCTACTTCCAAAATACCGCGGAGCTTCTCCAGTTGAAAGTGCAGTGCTAAATGGCGATACAGAAACAGGAGTATGTATCCAAAAAATGGCATTCAAAATGGACACAGGTGACATCATAATGAGTGAAAAAATATTGATAGAGCCGACAGAAACTGCGCCAAAATTAAGAACAAGACTAATAAAAATCGGAGGAGATTTACTAGTAAAAACTTTGCCTGATATATTTCTAAACAAAATCATCCTCACTCCTCAAGACGAAACTCTCGCCACGCACTGCAAAAAAATCTGCAAAGAAGACGGGCTAATCGACTTGGCGACCAGCGACTTGGCGACCAGGTCGCCAAGTGGGTTCTATAATAAATTTCGTGCATATTATCACTGGCCTCGCATTTATTTTATGCATGACGACAAACGTGTCATCATCACCGACGCCATGCTAGAAGATGATAAATTCATAATCAAAAAAGTCATCCCTGAAGGACGCAAAGAAATAACTTGGGAAGAATTCCAAAAAAATTATTAAAAATACAAGGTCTTGCCTTGTATTTTTAATATTTCGAAGTAAAAGGATTCCTTTTGGAAAGTCCTTTCAACATCTTTTTCACACTAGTGGCTCCACGCTTAAAAAGTGTTTTAGTGCGATCTTTGTCTTTATTTATTTCTCGAAACAATGAATCTTTGACAGAATCTATAGCCACGTATAAGTCTTCTTCATTGGCAGATGCATGAAATTTTTTACCATCTAAGTTTATTAAACAATCCGCATGAAAGAATTCACCACCCTTATGATGGTTCGTAGTTTTGGCAACTTCAAAGTTTACATATACATCCGCGCCATTTTCTTTGACCTTAGTCAAAAGCTTGCCTAGATTAGTCATTCTCTTTTCTACATAATCATGTATTGCTGTAGTCAGCTCTATATTTTTGCCATTTAAATTTATTTGCATATGTTTTTATCTTTAGCAATTACTAATAATTATTTTAAATCCTTGCCATGTACTAATGTATCTAAAATTACTTTTAATTTCATTGTGGCTACTCCTACTACCTTATCCCCTCCTCCATAATAAATATAAACCAACCCCTTTCTCTCTATTATACCACAAGGGAAAACAACATTATTAACTATACCATTCTTTTCATAACCCATTTCTGGTTCAAAAATAGGCTCAGTAGTTCGTGCCAGTACTATGGCTGGATCTTTGAGGTCTAATAATACAGCTCCAACTCTATAAGTAGAATGACTTTTCGAAACTCCATGATAAAGGAGTAGCCACCCTTCTTTGGTTTTTAGTGGAGGCGAAGCAATACCTACCTTGGCAGAATCCCAAGTATTACTCCGCGGACCCATAATTCTAATACATTTACGAATCATTGCGTGGTCTTCATTTAATATATTCAAATAATCCCCGCATATTTCATTATTCACTCTGTGAATTATAAAGTACCCGTCTCTAAACTTCTCCCCAAAAAGACATGTGTCTTTGTCATCTAAACCTCTTGGTGTAATCAAAAATGGTTTACTCCAATTCCATTTTTTAGCAATTAAATCTTTCTCACTAATAGAAGTCATTGCCACTCTTGGTACACCACCATTGTAAGCTGTATAACACATATAGATAGTATCACCTATTTTTGTAATCCTAGGATCTTCACAACCCGAAAAACCATATGGAGTATTTTTCATTTCAAAATCTTCTCGAGGTATATATACAGGAGTGCTAAATCTTTTGTCTATGTCTAAACCATTCTTTGATATAGCACAGCCTATCGTGGAAGTATTGTCATTAGACATTGCTCTATACAGAATATACACTTCTTTGTTTATATCTATCGCAGTAGGATTAAATACGGCTTGAGCTTCCCAATTATCTTGTATAACACCATCTTTTGTTTTTTTAATCTTTGGTTTTAAAATGGGATTCTTGTCATATCGTTTAAAGAAATAATCCTTATTGTATTTAGGATGCATACTACGAATCAAATCCTCACAATTCACACGCATAAGGCAAGAACTGGTGTCAGCTGCTCCATAATATACATGTAGATTCTCTTTCACTATTATGGCACCACTTGGAAATACTATATTATTCACATATCCAGAAAGCTCATAATTCTCTTCTGGGACCAAGATTGGCCCACGCGTACGACCTACTATTTTGCTAGGATTCTTGAGGTCTAAAAGTAAAGCCTCAATACCAAAAATAACATCTAAATTATTTTCTTTATGATAGTTTTGAATATGAGAATATACTACAAGCCAACCGTATTTAGTCTTGATAGGTGTTGCGCCTACTTCAACATGATCAGTACTCCTTATTTTGGCGGGTATCGTATATTTGTCTATATTAGAGATCCACTTATCCCAAAAACTCTGCGACCACAACTCTTCGATGTGATTCACATATGCGAAAACCATTCTAGAATTTCTAGTATCTGTAAAAGCTGAGAACATAACTACGATTTTGCCATTAATTCTATTAGGGAACAAAGTCATTGCTTTAGCATTGAATGGTGTTATTAAATGTTTCTCTTGTATTTTTTTCAAATCTTTTGAAATAGCCAAGCCTACTCTGATGCCATCGGGACTAAATGGATAAGTAGAGAGTGCAGTATAGAAAATATAAAATTTCCCTTCAAAGTATGTCACGCGTGGATCTTCACAACCATATTTGTCCCATTCTGTATTGGGCATAATAAATTGAACTTTATTATCAAAATGTTCTCCGTCACTGCTAGTAGCCATACCTATAGAGGACATGATGTGTTGCTCTTGCATTGAATCAAAAGCAGACACTGCTCGATAAAAACCATAATACTTACTTTTGTGTTTAATAACATTCATATTAAAAGTAGCAAAACTTTCCCAATAATGTTCTTTATTAGGAGATAATATTGGATTTTCACTTGATCTTTTGGTTATATACATAATTTAAATTATTTAAATAAAATTCTTAATTTTTTTTAATTTAATATTCTTACCAGTTTTAATGCTATCTAAAAGTTCTTTTAAGACAACAGAAGCGACCCCTATATGTTTGTCACCACCACCATAATAAACTAACAATTTGTCATCTTTAATCACTGCACCAGATGCATAAATAATGCCTGGTTTATAATCATTTTCATACCATTCTTCAGGTTCTAATATTGGATACATCGCACGTGCGATAATTTTGCTAGGATTCTTCAGATCTAAAAGCATTGCACCTAATTTATATCTATCACTACCGTCTTTATCCATAGCATGATACAAGAGCAACCATCCTTCTTTGGTTTTGATGGGGGGTGCTGATGCACTACGAGTACGTTTATGCCAAGACACAATACGATCAGGAAGCTTTTGTGGATCAGGAGCATTATCGCCATATGGTGTATATTTGGAATCAAGTTCATCTACATATGCCACACCCACACGAGTAGAATCATTGTCATTCATATCTAAATTGTGAAATATCACAAATTTACCATTTATTTTTTCAGGAAACAAAACCCAATTTTTCTGTCTATCACCTTCCTTTGTTAAATAATTAAAATTTTTCCAAACAAATTTGTGATTCAACAAATCTTGCTCTCTGATGGTCGTCACAGCTACACGCATAGAATGCCACCCATTAAACATATTGAAAGTCATATACAATATTCCATCGATGACGACTGCTCGCGGATCTTCACATCCACCCCAACCCCCACCAGAACTATACAAATCTCTATCAAACACAGGTCGAGCAGGTGAAGTGTATGGCCAATGTTTTTTCATTTGTTCTACATTCGGAGCAAAATATACTGGATAGAAAAGTCTGTCTTTAAAATTAATGCCGTCTTTGCTTTTGGCATAACCAATACGCGACACACCATCAGGACCCATTGCACGATAAAACAAATGCACCCAGCCTCCATGGTACACTGCAGCTGGATTAAATACTGCTTCCGATTCCCATTGATACATACTAGGACTCATTATAGGATTCTGTTCATGTCTTTTGAGTCTGACGATATGATTTATATTTATTTTCTTAATTACTTTCTTAACTATCTTTTTTGCGGGTTTTTTGACTATTACTTTTTTAGTAATTTTCACCAATTTCTTTTTTAAAATTTTATTCTTAGTTATTTTTTTAACCATATTAACTTCTGCCGTATTTGTCTTCATAACGAATAATATCTTCTTCGTTAAAGTTCCCAAAAGCAATTTCTAATACTTGCATACCATTCTCTTCTGCAGAGATTCTGTGCTTCTCACCCAACTTTACATAATACTCATCACCCTCTACTACATCGTATACAACATCGTTGATTTCGAAAATACCTTCACCTTTTAATACATACCAGAATTCTTCTCTTTGATTGTGACTTTGCAAACTCAAACTTTCATTTGGATTGACTGTTATTATTTTGACAGTTGAAGGAGTATTGGCTGTGAATTGTTTGAAATTACCCCAAGGTCTTTCGTCATTTTGTATATTTAGATTTTCCATATACATATTATAACTCTATATGGTCATAAATACAAAATCATTTTTTATTCTTATATTTTATTGGTTTTATATATGCTTTAAGCATCTCTGAAGATGAGCGTATTTTGCCACCACGACCCACATTGAAAACCATTTTCACATCCATTTTTTTACATAAAATAAATTCAGGTATATTATCAGCAAATCTATCACCGCCATTAGCGAATATATGTGGCTTGATTTTCTTTATTTCACTACACACACTTATGTCTTTTGTCCCCTTTTTGTGGCTGGTAATAATGACACGATCTACCGAAGCCAATGATTCGAGTATTTCTTTGCGCTCTTTCGCACTCATGAATTCTCTACCCTTTTTCAGTCTTAACCAATGGTCATTGTTGAGCGCCACAACCAATTTATCTCCCAATTTTTTAGCTTCATTGATATATCGTATATGACCTATATGAATAGGATCAAAACCACCCGAGATCAATACTATTTTTTCTTTTTTATTTTTCATAAATTATTTTTTCCACAAATCCCATATCATTCCTGCAATATTTTTCGGTATGCCTTCATACGCATAATAATGCAGATCAATAAATGGCAAGGTATTACACTCTATTATACCCCATCTTTGGCTCTGTGAATTAGCAAAAGGGTCAGGTACAATACAATCAAATCCCGCAATAGCGAGCCCTGTCCTCTCTGCTGCACTCTCAATAATAGGTATAAAAGATGGATGAAGCTCATCGAGCATTTCTTTGGTATATCCACCAAAAAGTCGCCCTGTTCTGTGAGTAAGTAATAGCTTGTAATTTTTTAATAAAACATCATTAATATCAAAACCCAACCGTGCAATGTAGTTTTTCATTTCTTTTGAGAACTCTATCGCTGATATACGCTCTGGCCTGTTTTTATTTTTTATTTCTACTAATTCCAAAATACTATGCATACCATCCCCCACAACATAAGGCATCTCAGCACGATAAAATCCTGCCAATTTACCATCTACGACTGTAGCTCTACAAATATATCCATGGAGATGTTCCTCAACTAAAAGAGTCGGGCAAATAACACGTGCTACACCAATAGCATTTTTGAATTCTTCTAGTGTATGAATATTGGTAGTTGTATGCCTACCTCTTGAACCACTGCGGGGCTTTACTATTATTGGTTTGATAAAACTATTAAATATTCCTGTAGGATTTATAGTATTCAGAAATCCAATCTCTTTATATTTTGGTACAGGAATATTTATTTTGTCTAGTTCTTTTTTTAAGAAATATTTGTTATCCCAATTCTCCGACACATGATCGAGCATCATAGATGGCACTGGCAAACTATTGAAAAAGTAGTATTTGTCATTTATCTTGGCTCTGTAAGTTTCTGTTTTTTTGCCAAATATAATTATCTGTTCCATTTGTATCCTCCTTCTTTGTGCTTCTTCCCAAATCACTCGAGAACGAAAAGTCAAAGCGCCGTCTATATCATTACTGAGTTTTGCAATATGCAACAATAACAAAATACGCATTAAAAATTCTATAAAAATATCTACGAACTTTTTAACGAAATTAGGGGAATGTTTGACCACCATATACATCGACGGTTCGATGAATGATGAGATAGTATTGTTAATATAAGCGAGTGTATGATTGAGTTTAGCATCACC
This sequence comes from bacterium, assembly GCA_030857065.1. Classification (GTDB taxonomy): domain Bacteria; phylum Patescibacteriota; class Minisyncoccia; order Phycocordibacterales; family UBA9973; genus UBA9973. Next base: position 13,029 of record JALYOD010000022.1, read on the forward strand.
GCAATACGGACAACTTATTTTTTTGTGTTGTGGCTCGGGTTGTGTCATATATTCAATAATACAGTGTAAATAAAATAAATGCCACAACAATTAAACTTTTAATTAACAAAAACAGACAAAATAAATTGTCAGTTTTTGTTTAACTATTTAAATAGTCATTAGTGTCCTCCTAAGATCATAAATTTTAAAAAGTTAGTATTTGAATAAGCGACCTAACTCCTATATTATAAGCCATATCTATCTAAAATAGCAAAGTTATAGTTATCCACAGTCTATATGAGACCACCCTTGACTTTTAGTTTATTTATGCTAATCTATGTAAGTAAACAATTCTTTCACAAAAAAAATAAAAAATGAAAAATCTAATTTTATCTATTTTTCTTTCTTTTTTTTGTTTTGGACTTTTTAGTCAGAACAAACAAGACTATACTTTGGTTGTAGTTGAGGGTGTTCAGGGTGACCCTCCAACATCAATCAAAAAAATATGTAATAATACTAAGGATGAAATCCTTAGTATTGAGACATATTTACCGGTGCCTTTGGATATCATAGAAAAATATAAGATATCAGGACAGATTTTGATTATTCAAAACGGTCAAAGGGTTATCGCATTTTTTAGCAATAATGCTGAAAGTGCTATCATAAAAGAAACAGAGCAATATTCCAATCTTTATGTTTGGGATATGCCTAAGCACTAAGCACAAGTAAATTTGATTTGTTGTTGTTGAAATAGATTATGCATCTCTGGTGCACCACCGGTGTTATTGTTCAAAATAATGCCGGTTTTTTTATTTGTATTTTTATGCTAGGATAAAATCGACATCAATATTGAAAACAAAAAATAAGTATTTGTGGAAAATAATACCGAATGGCTAGCAGTTGGTTGTATACTGATAAGTTGCATCCCCTACGCATGGCGTATCTGGATTGATGACAAAAAAAACGTCAATCCTTCTCTCGCCACATGGATATTGTGGAACATCAATTCTCTAACTATATTCCTGACATACAGAGAAGTAAATCACGGAGAGAATATAGAAGTGGTTATCGCTAGTTTAATAGATACTACTATCATAGTAGTTCTTTTATTAATCAAAAGCAAAGGTAAATTCATTCTCAAAGGCAGAATGGAAAGACTTTCGTTTGGAGGAACTTTAGTCTTGATTTTATTTTGGGTTTTCGCTCAAAACCTAAATCATTTATTGGGAATAGCTTTCATCTTGTCTATAGTCATTGAGCTCACATCATCGTATTCACAGATGATGTCGAACTTCTCTAGACCTGACAAAGAAAGGCCTTTCGCTTGGATCATTTATGGTCTCGGCTATACTATTTCTTATTTTAGTATAAAAGAAATAAGCTTCTATACAATTATACTCCCCATTTTTATGAGTATATTTTATTTCCTTATGTCTGTACCGCTCGTGGCTTATAGAATAAAAAACAAAATACACATAACAAAATGGGTATAAAACAAAAAGGACAACTCGCAAATTGTCCTTTTTTTATTAATTTCTTGTTCCGCGTAGCTTTATGCGTAGTGGGATTATTTCTTTTTAGTCTTTTTAGCTAGAGTCGCCTTTTTGATAGCTAGACGCTTCTTGGTCTTATGAGAACGGCGTGATTTGTCTTTAGGACTAAGTGTTGTATTTCTTTTTGCCATATAAATTTATTTTTAATATTAATATAATACTATCATACTACATAACTCTATTTTTACAAAGTATCCAAGTCCAACCTTTCATCTATCCGTATCTGTTCCACAAATTCAGGAACGTGAGAGACTAGTATCATAGCACCCTTATATTCGTCCAATGCGCGGGCTATGACAGGTAGATGACGGAAATTGATATGATTCGTCGGCTCGTCTAGTATCAGTAGCCCAGGACGAGTGATGACGAGTATCGCAAAAGCTACCAACCCCTTCTGCCCTTCGGACAATGCGCCTATTTTGGTATGCATCATTTCTGCTGTTATCAGGAATCCTGCGGCGGTCGAGCGGAAGCTTTCCTCGTCGATACGACCTTGTATCTCGAGCATTTTTTTAGACAATGCTTGGTAAACAGTATGTTCAAAATCTAGAGTAGAAAAGTCTTGCCTATAGTATCCAATACGCACACCTTCTGCCACTACTTCTCCTATACTTTTACCACTAGCTAGAGATTCTAGTAAAGTGCTTTTGCCTATGCCATTTGGTCCTAAAAGTAATAAATGCTTGTTCTTACGGAGTTTCAAATTCAATTTAACCTTTTTCGGTTTGCCTGTTTTGAGTATAGAAATAGAGGTAAGGGTCAGAATGTCACCATTCAATTCTTCTTGCATTGGTATGGTAAAAGGTCTGATGGTTTTGTCTTCTTTCCTTACGTCTACCTTTTCTTCTTCCAATTCTTCTGCCAAGTCACGCATACGACGTGCCACTAAACGCAAGTTACCACCCTTCATAGCGAATTTGTTGGCTTGATCTTTCTTGGCTTGAATTTCTTTGGCAAGCAAAGCATTGTTCCTATTCTCACGTTCAAGACGAATGGATATTTGGTCACGGACATTAGTGT
>JALYOD010000035.1 GCA_030857065.1 bacterium
TATTTTAGGTGTGATCATAGATTTTATTATATCTTCAAATTTGCTAGCATTTATTTCATAGCTTTTGATTGAAATATTTTCTTTATTATTACTTATTACTGCTTTTAAATTTACATTCGAAGACACCATAAATTTGCTAGCTTTCAGTTCAATATTAATTTTTATTTCTTCACCCTCACCTTTTATTTCAAGTTTATTAATCTTTTTAATTTCTTTTATTTCATTCAAAAAGCCTTCAATTTGTTGTTTTATCAATTCTGTTGGATAGCTCTTCTTCTCTAGATTTTCTTTAGAAGAATACTCCTTTTTATCTTTTTTTATCTTTTCAGCATCTTCTTTCTTCAGTTTTTCTACTTCAGCAAAAAGTTTTTGTAGATTTTTTTCTGTGGTTTTTATTTTTTCTGCCAACTCTATTTCTTTTTGTTTTATTTCTTCTATCTTTTTTAATTTGTCTTCTTGTGTTTTAATTGGCTCTTCAGCACTTGTCACCACCACAGGCTCGGGTTCTGGAGTTAATACAGGAGGCTGTGTTGTTGGTTCTATGATATTTGGATCAGTATTTTGATCCATTTGCTTTCGATTATTCTTTTTTTCTTTTTTAATACCTAAAATTCCTATCCAAACTTCCTCGGTTATTTTTTCTCTTCCTTGTTTTAATATTTTTGGATCTTTTGGTGTTAATAATTTTGTGCCTTCTGGTTTTGGAAAGTCTGGAACAAATTTTATTATCTCTTGCCAAATATTATCTACAATATCTTTGGTGGATACTAAAGATATCTCTCCTGTTTCAGGGTTGAAAGAAGCAAAAGAATCATTGTCAAAATACCCTTTTGCCACTACGAAAGACATATCCCAAGGAATGGTATTTTTTATTTCTTTTTTATTTTTTAATTTTATTATTGGAAAATTATGATAAAGTATTTTACCCACTTTAGCACTCTCTGTTTTTAAGTTATTTTCTGTCATATATCTGTGTGTGTGCTTTTCATTTAGGATGGTTTTACTTATCCTTTTGTTCCCTTCAGTAATTAATTCTTTAATAGAAATCTCTCCTTCTTTGCCAGATATGTTTGTTTTAATTTTTACTTCCCCTAATCCATTATTTATTTCTGCATCAGAAAAAGTATAAAACTCACGTTCCATAATATCTAAATATGTCTCAGTCCCGTCTCTTTCAATAATGTTCGCTATTTCATCCTTAGATAGATATTTATATAAGAAAAAAATACTTTTTGTATAATCATTTTTAATCCAGTCTGGATTTACTACTTTCTCCTCTTCATTTTTATTGTTTATAAAAGTCTCATTTAAAAATAAGTAGTTTTCAGATCTTTCAAGCAGTTCTTCTAGGTTTTCCTCCTTTTTAAGTTTGAAGTTTTCTATTTTTGGCTTTAATAGTTGCATTTCTGCAACTATGTCTGCATTTTCTTCTGCTCTTGTTTTTTTAGTAACAGTTTTTATTGTCTTTGAATCTTCTTTTGTATTTTTCTTTAATGCTGGTTTTTGTCTTTCTTTACTATTTGTCGTCGACTGATTTTCCATCATTTTTTCCAAATCCACCAAAGAATCAATACGACCGAGGGCTTGGGCTTTTTCTATGTCATCTTTTTTACTTTTTCTTTCAGGATTGTATTTATCTAGATTCATTATCTGTTAAGTATACCCTATTTAAGTTTTCCACAGGTATCTTTGCCAAGGTTGATTTAGGGGGGTTTGTGTGATATTCTTAAAACGTCACTGAATAGAGGTATGGATTAAATGACCGAACGCCGACAAGACAGTAACCATCGTTAGAACTTTATGTATTACAGCTCATATTTTTATATGGTCGTCCTGTAATTTTATCCTTATTTTATAAGGTATAAGAGTAAATTCTCACGATATTTTGTTTGTTTTATAAAGAAATTCTCTCAAATATCCAGCTCGATTCTGATATCCCCCCTCTTGTTAGGGTTGTTTGTGTTACCCAATACGGCACAAGCGAACATTTTTTCCTCTTTTCTTGGTAACCAAGCTTTGGCAAGTACAAATACGTCAGATTTGGCTGAATTAGACAAAAATTCCCAAAATATGTCTATTTTACAATCTAATTTGTCCCCAGCTTCTATTTTTTATGACAAAAAGGCAAAAGATGATAAAAGTTCCGAAAAAGATACAAAAATAGATGAAAATGAAAAAATAGATATTTCTAATAATGCATTGGTGCCAGCTACTAGTGGTCAGTCTAAAAGTAGCAATGAAACAGAGTTTGATTTTGATCAAATCAGTGTATATGTGGTCCGTAGTGGTGACACTATTGCTCAAATAGCAGATTTGTTTGATGTTTCCCCTAATACTATTATTTGGGCAAATGACCTCAAAAAAGGTGAGAAGTTGAAAAAAGATGAAACTCTGATTATTTTGCCTGTTTCTGGTGTAAAGCATACTGTATTAAAAGGTCAAACCTTGAAAGGTATAGCTAAACTCTACAAAATAAATGTTGCAGATATAACGAGTTACAATAATATCGATGAGGATCAAAAGCTCGTAGTCGGTGCTGAAATCATATTACCAGGAGCAGAAATTGAAGTAGAAACTATTGCTCCAAAGAAAAAGACTACAAGTTATTATGCTGACAATTCAAAATCTTCCTCAGGCGGATATTTCATCAAACCTATTCCTTGTGGACTTACTCAAAACAAACATGATAAATATGCTGTAGATATGAGTTGTGGAGCAGGTACTCCTATCAAAGCTGCCGCTTCTGGTAAAATTCTTTTTGCAAAATATGGTTGGAATGGTGCTTTTGGCAACCTTATCATCATCGCTCATCCGAATGGTACTCAAACATTCTATGCACACCAATCTAAATTAGCAGTTTCTCAAGGTGATAATGTCGCTCAAGGTCAAATCATTGGTTATGTAGGCAATACTGGTCGTTCTACTGGGCCACATCTACACTTTGAAGTTCGAGGTGCAAAGAATCCAGGGTTCGACAATTCTTGGGCGAAACAATAAATATTAATTTTGTATTGAAAAACCGATTTGCTTACAAGTCGGTTTTTTATTCTATGAAAGTCAGAAGTAGCATTAAAAGAATACCAAAAATAACAGATGTTATTTGAGCAATAGAGTGTTTTGTGTTTTGTGTTTTGTGTAATTCAGGAATAAGGTCTGAAAGCGCAATATAAATAAATCCACCTGCAGCAATTGGTAGGAAATACAATGAAGAATTTTCTACCCTATTACCTAAAATAAAAACGACAAAAAGTCCTAATATTGCCATCAAAGCAGACAAAAAGTTGAGCCACAATGCTCGAACGCGAGTGTATCCTGAATGAATTAATACTGCAAAGTCCCCCACCTCTTGAGGTATTTCGTGCAGTATTACAGCTACAGTTGTGGCTATGCCTACAGGCACAGATACGATGAAGCTCGCTCCTATAATCATACCATCTATAAAATTATGTACACCGTCAGAAAATAAAACCAACTTCCCTGCTGGGTGTATATGATTTTCTTGTGTGTCATCGCCATGATGATGCCAGTGTAGAAATTTTTCTAATATAAAAAATAAAAGTATGCCAGTGATTATGAGGATACTAGTTGTAGTGTGATTGTTAGAATTTTCAAAAGCTTCTGGAATAATGTGAATAAAAGCATCTCCAAGTAATGCTCCTACAGCTAGAGATATAAATATAAAAATATATTTTTTTAATAATTCTTCTTTTAAAGATAAACCGAAAACTCCCACTAGGGATATCAAGCTCACTATGAGCACACTTGTAAACGCATAAATATAAGTGTTTAACATTTGGTGCGGGATAGGGGAATCGAACTCCTAACCACAGTTTGGAAAACTGTTATTTTACCATTAAACTAATCCCGCATTGTCGGGCTGCTGGGAATCGAACCCAGTCAATATGTTCCCAAAACATATGTACTACCGGTATACGACAGCCCGTTTTGATCTATTTGTATTGTTTTCACAATAGATTTAACGATTTTGAGTATATCACAATATTAAGTCTTTGACTACTTTAACTTTTGCTTTTTTGTTTTCCATATCCAAAAATACTACCAACAAATCTACCTGCCATTCTGTGTCTTCAGAAATCTTTTTAGATAAAAGATATGTCTGTATTACTCGACTCAGCCTCTTTAGTTTCCATGGATGCATATTGTCTTCTGCTTCATATTTGTCTATTGTGTTGTAACGGACATTCTGTGGCTCTAATGCATATTTAAAGACAGATTTTGTTTTAACTTCCACGAAGTAAAGTCTGGTGTCCTTTTGAGCAATAATGTCTATTTCACCCCATTTTTTGGTATAATTACGCTCTAATATGACAAAATCTTGTTTCATGAGAAACTTTGTAGCGATATTCTCTCCTATCTCGCCTATTTTTTGAGTTTTAGAAGTAAATACTTTTGGCATGGTTGTTTTACTTATTTTGTTGCACATGTAACATATAATTAGTTCTACCACGTGAAACACTCTTTTTATTTTATGTCTTTTATATTTTATCCTTATTTTATAATACTTCTCTTTGTTTTTTTCTTTAGGACACTAAAATATACTGTCCTTTATACCCAATACCCACAAAGTTATCCACAGTTTGTTAAAATAGCTTAATTTGAAAGGTAATAACGAGGTTGTATAAAGGACAATTATTTTTGTGGTGTTAATGTGCACCCGGAGAGAATCGAACTCCCATTCTCGGTTCCGAAGACCGATGTCCTATCCGTTGAACGACGGGTGCATTTATTTCTCATTTATTATATACCACTTTTTTATTTTTTCAAAATAGCTTTATTTTTAAAGCTCAAATTTAGTTTTGCATTTAGTTTAAAAAAGTATATAATATATAGGTTATTTTAATAATTTAAGTAAAAATAAAAATGCGGTGTTGGTTTAGTGGTAGAACACGTCCTTGCCAAGGATGAGACAGGAGTTCGATTCTCCTACGCCGCACATTTTCCAAGTGGAAACAAATACTAAAAATTTAATACAAAAAATACCTAAAAATGTTACACATGTAACAAATACCCTCGAAAAAGCAGGTTTTGAGGTTTTTCTTGTTGGTGGTTGTGTTCGTGACCTTGTAATGTCTCAGATCCTGAATGAAGTTGACGGGAATAG
>JALYOD010000003.1 GCA_030857065.1 bacterium
AAAAGGGCGTGATACGCCAATTGACAGCAGCAGAAACCTTGGGTTCTACTACGCTTATTATGACAGACAAGACTGGTACACTCACGCTAGCACAAATGAAATTAGTTGGTATTTATACAACAAAGAATATTTTAGATAATCATACTGAGGGTGAGCAAAAGAATTTATCAATAGAACACAAGAGCTTATTAGAACTCGCTATGCTTGGGGCAGATGTATCTATCTTAAATAAAGATGAGAGCGAAGACAAATGGTCTTTCGTAGGCAGACCATTTGAGGTGAATATTGCTAAAGCTGCACAAATGCATAAAATCTCATTGAGTGGTTTTTTGCAAAGTACACCACATATTGTTTTGCCTTTTAATTCTACCAATAAATTTTCTGTTTCTAAAAACGAAGATATGTATGTGATAATGGGTGCCCCCGATATTCTTTTAAAGAACATTGATATTTCTGGAGATGATTTGGCAGTATTAGGTGAGTGGATATCTACAACAAGCAATGAAGGGAAAAGGTTGGTGGGTCTTATGTCTGTACCTATAAAAAATAATCATGATTTTAAATTGGAATACCTAAAAGAAGCAGAATTTTTAGGTATGTTGGTTTTTTATGATCCGATACGTCCGGAAGTTCCTAGTGCTATTAAAATGATTGAAGAGCATGGTGTAAAGATGGTTCTGGTCACAGGAGATTTGCCCGGGACTGCCATATCTATTGCTAACACTTTAGGTTTTGATGTATTGCCGGGTGAAGTTTTGACCGGTATGGATTTGCGCGTAATGTCCGACGATGAATTGGCCACAGTGATAAATAAAATAAAAATTTTTGCTCGAGTAACCCCAGAAGACAAGCTTCGCATTGGTAAGGTTTATCAAAGTCTCGGCGAGGTGGTGGCAATGACAGGGGACGGGGTCAACGATGCTCCTGCGCTCAAAGCCATGGACATAGGTATATCACTCGGTACAGGGAGTGATGTAGCCAAGTCTGCTGCGGATTTGGTTTTGCTTGATGATAATTTCCAAACTATCTCACTGGCCATAGATGAGGGTCATAGAATTTTGGCAAATGTTAGAAAAACGGTGGTGTATTTACTTTCAAATTCTTTAGATGAAGTTTTTGTTATTGGCGGTGCATTATTATTTGCTTTGCCTTTGCCACTGACCCCACTCCAGATCATATGGGTCAATCTTTTCACAGGATCATTGCCAGCACTTGCTTTTGCTTATGAAGAAAATATGGATAAGAAAAAGTTTACTAAAAAGGAATCCAAAGTTGTTTTTACTCCCGAAGTCAAGGTTCTAACTTTAGGAATTGGAATACTTTCTTCAATTTTGCTTTTTGTTTTGTATTATCTGCTTTTACAAAATATGAATAATGTGGGGCAAGCACAGTCCATTTTCTTTGTATGTTTTGCATCTTATATCTTAGTTGTAGCTTTCTCTTTTAGAAGTTTGTATAAATCTATCTTTTCATATAATATTTTTTCTAATAAAAAGTTGAATTATAGTATTATTATTGCCACAATTTTGTTGTGTTTAACTATTTTTACACCATTTATGCGAAATATATTCGATCTTGCATCTTTGCCTCTTTTTGCATTACCCATAGTTGTATTATGGCTTTTGATTAATGTTATGTTAGTTGAATTCGCTAAATTTATTTTAAATAAAAAAGATTACATAATTTCTTTTTTATTCTGGTCCAAGAAAGTTAATTCAACAAAAAGCTAGCAATTTTATAGTTTTTTTGGTATAAATATTTTATATGGTGGTTATGGTGTAGCGGTAGCACATGGGCTTGTGGAGCCCCTAGTCTGGGTTCAACTCCCAGTAGCCACCCAATTTATTTCTCTTGTAGGGATTTTTTATTTATATATTGCTATACTTATAGAATGGAAAATATGTGGGATAATAGAAAGTTGATTAATACCCTTATGGATGGCAAGGTGGTGGTTATGCCTACTGATACTATATATGGTATTGTGGGTGGCGCGTTAGCACCCGAGACAGTCAAAAGGATTTATAAAATACGACAAAGGAGTGAAAACAAGCCGTGCATAATACTCATTAGCAATATGGAAGATTTGAATAAATTTAACATTACTATTTCGAAAGAACAAAAAGAAAAATTGAATGAATACAAAGACAAGCCAACAAGTTTTATCTTGGATTGCATGGAAGATAAATTTATTTATTTACATAAAAATACAAACACTCTAGCATTCAGATTACCGAACAATATCAATTTACAAAATATGCTAAAGATAACAGGACCACTAATAGCACCATCTGCTAATACAGAAGGCAATCCTCCAGCCAAAAACATAAAAGAAGCGCAAGAGTATTTTGATAACAAAGTAGATTTGTATATAGATGGTGGTGAGATGCCCGTAGAGTCTTCTCGTATTATTCGTTTGTCTCTAGATGGATCTGTGTCTACAATAAGAGAATAATTTATGAATTTATTAAAGAAGGTTAAAAATTATTGGAAAATATTGGGACCAGGACTCACGACTGGAGCAGCGGGCGATGATCCTTCTGGTATTGCTACATATTCTCAAGTGGGGGCTCAAAGGGGCTTCGGGCTTATTTGGCTCTCTGTTTTTTCTTTACCATTTATGGGTGTAGTCCAAGAAATGTGTGGACGCATCGGGGTCGTCAGTGGAGTAGGGCTTGCGACCAATATTAAAAGGCATTATTCAAAAAGTATTTTATATATTTGTGCTTTTTTATTGGTTTTTGCCAATGTGTTTAACATTGGCGCAGACTTGGGTGCCATGGCTAAAGCCAGTCAATTACTTATTCCACAAACACCTTTTTATTTGTTGGTTATTTTCTTTGCTATTTTTTCATTGTTGTTGCAGATTTTTATTCCGTACAAAACTTATTCAAAGTATTTGAAATATTTAGCTTTGGTTTTGTTAGCTTATGTCTTTTCAGCATTCTTGATCAAGATAGATTGGTGGAGGGTTTTAGAATACTCTATTATTCCTATTTTTACTTCTACCAAAGATGAAATTATTTTGATTTGTGCTGTTTTAGGAACCACAATCTCACCATATTTATTTTTCTGGCAGACTAGCCAAGAAGTCGAAGACCAAATAATGAAGGGGGACGATACTGAAGAAAAAAGACATGAGCATACAACCAATCAAGACATCAAAGATATGCGAGTGGATATTTGGTCTGGAGCATTTATTTCCAATATTGTTATGTTTTTTATTATTGCTGTTTGTTCCGCTACTTTGTATCAGAATGGTATTACTAACATAACTTCTGCCGAGCAAGCAGCCCTTGCATTACGACCTTTCGCTGGAGACTTTACATATTTCCTCTTCACTATTGGCATACTCGGTACAGGACTTTTGGCGATTCCAGTTCTTGCTGGGTCGGCGTCTTATGCTGTGTCTGAATCTTTTGGTTTCAATGAAGGGCTTTATCAAAAATGGAATGGCGCCAAGGTGTTTTATGGCATTATTGTGTTGGCTATGGTTTTAGGAATAGTTCTTAACTTTATTGGTCTTGACCCTATAAAAACTTTGATATATTCTGCTGTGATTAATGGAATTATTTCACCTGTGATGATTTTCTTTATTGTTCGTATTAGTGGTAATACAGAAGTGATGGGTAAATACAAAAATAAAAGATTTACAAATATCTTTGGATATTTCATCCTTATCATTATGTCTTTGGTTAGCATTTTCACAATATATTTTCTTTTGGTATAGTATCTTTATATGCTAGAAATACAAGAAAATCATGATTTGACTAAATTAAATACTTTCGGCATTTCAATATACGCCAAGTATTTTGTAATTCTAAATAAAATAGAAGACCTAAAAGAATTATTTCATTCAGAGATTTTTAAAAATAATAAAAAACTTTTCCTCGGCGGAGGTAGCAATGTTTTGTTTACTAAAGATTTTGATGGCATTGTAATTTTGAATATAATAAAAGGTATTGAAATTCTAAAAGAAGAGGAAGAAAATATTTGGATTAAAGCTTGTAGTGGAGAAGTTTGGCATGATTTGGTATTGTTCTGTGCGAATAAAAATTTGTGGGGCATAGAGAACCTCGCATTGATCCCCGGCACTGTGGGTGGAGCACCGATGCAAAATATAGGTGCGTATGGAGTAGAAATAAAAGAGACACTTGAGTCTATAGATGCTTATGATATATCGACAGGGGAGAAAAGAATTTTTGTAAATCAAGAATGCAATTTTGGCTATAGAGACAGTATTTTTAAAAATGCGATAAAAGACAAATACTTTATCACTGCTATAATTTTGAAATTAAATAAAAAAGAAAACAAAAACATAAACTATAAAATACTCAAAGACCACATAGAGAAAAATAATTTAGAAATTAATACGGCTTCTGAC
>JALYOD010000038.1 GCA_030857065.1 bacterium
ATACAAAAATAAATATTGCTCCCTCCTCTTCTGTATATTTGAGTGATGGCTTAGGAACAAAGGTTCGCATAGTCTTAGGTCAGGCTGATCTTGTATTGAAAAATCCAAGTAGTGATGGCATCATTATTACATCACAAACACACCCTTTTTCAGATGACTGGTATAATAATAATAATCCAATATTTTCTTGGGAAAATGAAGCCGAAGGGTATGCCGTATTAGTGGATTCAAATCCAAAAACTTTTCCCCCAAACATAATTACCACTGACAATAATACCATCAGTTATAGTGACTTATTAGATGGTATTTGGTATTTTCATATCAAGTCAAAAGGCAAGGAAGGTTGGAGCAGTACCTCGCATTACCAGTTCAAGATAGACACTACTCCTCCTGAGAGTTTTAAACCAGAAATAAATACTATTGATAATAATGGTCAAGGTGCGTATGTTATTACATTTAATACTGATGATATTTTGTCAGGTTTAGATCATTACGAAGTTGGCATATTGAAACAAAATGTTGATAAAAATGTGTTACCAGTATTTGTAGAGACTCCTAGTCCATATATCGTGCCATTTGGAGAAGATGTGTCCAAGTTGCAATTTGTAGTCAAAGCTTTTGATAATGCAGGTAATGTGAGGGAATCATATGTAGGCCAGAGGCTCGACTATAGTATCTTTTATATTCCAATTGCACTAGCTATTATGTTATTATTATTTATCTTGCATTATTTGTTTGGTCATCATATATTAATACGCCTAAAGAAAGCATATGAATTCTTTCAAAAAACATCGGATACAACGAGGAATTAGCCATCTATAATATTATTTATTATTTGTTATAATAAAGGTATCTTCATTACTTTATTTAAGAAAAAATTTATGGAAATTTATCAAAAAAAATATCAGAAAATTTATAAAGTAATTTTAGTTGCTTTTTTATTTGTTTGTTTCCCTATATCTATTTTTGCCGCAAATTTATCTATTGCTCCAGCAAGTGCATCATTTCAAGTGGGTGACAAAATAATAATGCAGGTAGTAGTATCTAGCAGGACAGCCATCAATGCAATATCTGGAGAATTAAATGTGCCAACATCATTATTTACCATAGAATCAGTCACGAAATATGGTTCAGTGTTAAATTTCTGGGTAAGTGAGCCGAATTTCTCTAAAGGCGCAGGTATGCTTGCATTCGAAGGAGTAGCGTTAGGAGGATATCAAGGTGGAACAAAAAGCGTAGTAAATGTCACTCTTCGTGCCAAGGCAGAGGGAACAGCGGATATTACATTTAAATCTGGAAAAGTTTTGGCCAATGATGGACAAGGCACAGATGTTACAGATCGTTTGATTGGTGCGACATATTCTATCACTCCTAGAAAAGTAGTAGAAAAACTAATAGAATCTGTTCCAGAAATAGAAGAAGTAGAGGTAGAACAAGAATCTCCTCAAGTGCCGGCGACATTGCCATCTCCTCATATTGAAATGTCTTATAAATTTGGAGAACAAGCCATACACGGAACATCTAAATACCCTAATGCTCAAGTCTTAACGACCTTTGTAGCTAAAAATGGCATCAAAGTATTCATTATCGGTGAGACAGATCAAAATGGTGAATTCATAATGCTTGTTCCTAAAACTTTGAAAAGAGGAGAGTATGATGTGTCTTCTGTGGTTATTTTGAAAGACAATACTCATACTTATCCATCTAATGAAATACAAATAAATATAGGTAACTTTTTTTCAGATATAAGTTTTGAAGTAAAGGCTGTGATCATTGCATTGTGCATTGTATTTATCTATTTGATAATTCGTAGTTTAATTTATATTAAGAAAAACAAAAAATTAAGATTATTCGTCAGAAGTGAAGCACATCAAGCCGAAGATGTAATGCATAAGTCATTTCAAGTATTGAATGAAGATGTGGATGAAGTAATGCTTAAAAAGTTGCCCCTAGCGGAGCGTGAGTATATTAAAACTTTAAAGAAAGATCTCAAAGAAGCTGAAGAGGTTGTAAGTAAAGAAATCAAAAATATAGAAAAATCATGATAAGACTATGTAACATTACAATAGTATTTGGTATTATTCTTTTCTCAGTTTGTGTTCCTTATGTTAATGCTCAAAATCCTACCAATGTAGATGCGTATAGATTACTCTCTAGGGTGAATGTTTTTCTCTCTCCAAAAACAGGCACTTTCGTAGAAGGGTCTACTTTTGATGTTCCTATTCTAATCAACACTAAAGGGCGTAGTATTAATGGTATTGAAATCACTGTTCATTTTGATAAAAACAAGCTTTCAGTTATTCGTCCAGCTGGAGGTACATCTATCATCGGAGTTTGGGTGGAACCACCTTCGTATGACAATACGCGTGGCTTGGTGCGTTATGTAGGCGTCATACCCAATGGTATTACTACCGAATCTGGACTCATAGGCAATATTACTTTTCAAGCTAAGTCTGTAGGACAAGCCACGGTTTCTTTTGCTGGTAATTCTAAAATTTTACTCAATGATGGTCTAGGTACAGAATCTATTGTTGAGTTCGACAGAGGCTCGTATAACATAACTCCTAAAGCGCCTTTGGGAGTGGTCGTTTTTTCAGATACACATCCATTCCAATCAGATTGGTATAATAACAACAGTCCTGTACTCTCTTGGGATCAAGACACACAAGTAGAAGGCTTTAGTTATGTGATGGATAATATTCCAAATACAATTCCTCCAAATGAAATTAATACTAATGCCACTACTAAATCATTCGAAGGACTCACTGATGGTTTGTGGTATTTTCATATTAAAGCCAACAAACAAGGCATATGGGGCACTACAGGGCATTTCCTTGTGCGTATAGATACAGTGCCACCGGCAGTATTTAAACCCGAGGTTAATTATTTGTTAGCAGCGGTCGCTTTGGTAGATAGAACATTGGTATCATTCTTCACAACAGACAATCTCTCGGGAGTGGATCATTATGAAGTAGGAGTGATAGACAAAAAACAACCCGTGACTGTGTCTCCAATATTTGAAAAAGCCGAGAGTCCTTATCAAGTTCCTTTGACGAAAGACGGGGAGTTACGCGTGATAGTGAGAGCTATAGACAAAGCAGGGAACATTAGAGATGTATCTATCAATGTGGCACCACCATTTTTGATTACGAAGTTTATTCAAGACAATATTGTATACATTCTACTCGCTATTATTTTGATGGGTTTCTTTGGTTTGTTGTTGCATTATTTAGTAGGGCATCATATTCTTCGCAACTTGCGTAGGTTCAGGGCTTTTGTAACGCGTGAAGAAAAAGAAAATGAGCAAATATCTAAAAAGAACTAGAAATAAAAAAGAAGATAGAAGACGAAATGAAGTTTAATCTATAAAAAACAAAACTTGTTTTTTCTATTCAATATCAACAATCAAAACATCATCAGGATTAAAAGCGACATAATCAAAAATATTTACACTATTCTCATTTCTTGTTTCAGCATTTTCGTTTCGTTTTACCCAAAGTCCATCATATTTACCTTGCCATGTTTTTGTGTCTTTTGGGTCATGCCAATAATTTGGTTTTGAGTCGAAGATTCTAAAATTTCTTCCATTTACAAAAACTTTATACAACTTTGATTCTTTACCTTCGATTTTTCTTCCCTCGTGATGATGTTTTGCTTCTTCTTCATTTCCAAAAAATACCCCTACTTCAAAATCATTTCCTCTAATATTTTTCTTTGGAATTACAAATTTTCCATTTTCATTGGGTAAAAAATCTGTACCACGATACAAAAGTAAAGGTTCACCATTTTCATCTAAAACTTTTGTATAATCCAAATCAGAGCTATGAATATTAAAACCAGAATTTATTAAATTTGCTTGGAGTTTTGAAATTATTTGAGAAAGACGGATAATATCTTTTTGATAAAAAGCATCGTTCTCTTTTATGTGATTTAAATGATATTTTTCCCAATATGCCTTATTTTCACTTTCTCTATTATCATTTCTAATATTATTTAAGGCTTGTAAAGAGCTACTTTTTTGACTTTCTTTATATCCTTGATATTCCTTTATATAATCTTCACAAGTTTGCTTCTCTTGATATTTTAACCAAAGATCATATTGTTCTTTGTTATATTTTTCTTTCCAATTTCCAAAGAATTTTAGAAATGACGGAGTTCGTGTCATTTTCCATTCTAATTCTGGTAAGTTAGATTTTTTACCATTTGGAGCGATTAAATTTCCTTCTTTATCTTTATCATTTTCTAAAATAGAAATTGAATCAACTTCTTGCATTATGTTTTTATAAAGTTCTTGTTTTGAAATCAAAAAATGCTCAACGGATTTCTCTGTTTGTGGTAATTCAACTTTGTTCACAGTATTGACAGCTGGTTTTTCCATAATGTGATTTTAACATTTTCTACTTTCTTTTTCTAGTTATTTTAGGGAGCCGCCTCCCAGACTCGAACTGGGGACCCTCACTTTACAAAAGTGTAGCTCTACCAACTGAGCTAAGGCGGCAAACATTATTGATCTTATTCAAACATACTACCATGAACTAGTTATCTACCAAAACAGCATAAGGCGGCAAACATATATATACTTTCAAACATATTACCACACCTATCGTTACTCCATCTCCTCTTCTTTTATCTTACTCTTTATTGTCTTTATTTTCTTCTTATATTCACCAACAGCTTGCAAGAAAGAGGGGACTTTTTCTACTTTAACATATACTGTATCTTTTTTAAAGTATTTGTCTGTTTTATTGTTTAATTCCGATAATTTGATTTTGGTCTTAAGGTATACCTTTTTGAATGTATTTGTTGACCGAAAATATATTCTAATGCTTGTTACTAATATCATATATCCATACTTTTTTATATTACGACTTGTTGTGTCTTTTATATCATCAAGATTAGAAACTTCAAAAGTAAAATCACCGACAACTATGTTATTGCGCATAGTTCCATTTTGAATTAATAAAATTTTTCTCCCGATAAGGATGATGATACCCACTAATGATATAAAAAATGATATTAAAAATAAAGACATATATTATATAGAATAACGCTTGACCTCTTTTATTTTAGCACTATTTGTCTCTAGAAGCTTGGCTATAGTTTGATCAGGATTCTTAATGAAAGGTTGTTCTAGCAATGTTTTCTCTTTAAAATAAGTATTGATTTTGCCCTCCAGCATCTTTTTCTTGATTTCTTCTGGTTTGTTTATACTTGAAACTTCTTTTTCAAAAATCTCTGTCATAGTTTGTAGTGTTTCTGGAGTAATTTCTGAAGGGAAGACATACTCAGGTTTCATTGCAGTTATATGCATTGCTATATCTTTTGCTAGTTCGGTATTGCCACCCTCGAGCGACACTATCACGGCTTGCTTGTTGTTGTGTACATAATTACCAATAACATCACCTGATACTTCGTATGCATCACCCAATTCGATGTTTTCTCCAGTCTTTTGTATCACAGGGTCTATCATGTCTTTAGCATTTATTTTCATTTGCTCTGTGCCATTAGCCAAAGCTTCATCTGCTAACTTTTCTAATAAATTAGTAAAGTCTTCGTTGCGTGATACGAAGTCTGTCTCACAGTGTAGTGCTACTATCACTGATTTTGAATTATTTGATTTGATTATTACAGCTCCATCGGTAGTTTCGCGTCCTGCTTTTTTGAGAGCTATATCAGAGCTAGTTTTTTTAAGTATTGCAAGTGCTTTAGTCATGTCTCCTTCAGCTTCTTCTAGAGCGCGTTTACATTGCATTACAGAGATACCAGTAGCATCTCTAAGTTCTTTTATTAACTCAGTTGTTATAATCATAGACATATTTATTTAAGCTTCCCCAACAGGAATAGAGTTCTGGCCTGTTTTGTAAGCATTAGCTACAGCATCTGCAAATAAGTTGATAGATGGCATTCCTGTGTCATTTGCCACAATAGGGAAATCAATATTTTTGATATTTGTATCAGAGTTCAGCAATGCAATAACAGGTATATGAGACTTCATAGCTTCAGTTTGAGCAATGTGTTCTTTCTTTGGATCAATGATGAACATTGCGTCAGGAGCTTTCTTGAGGTTAAAAAGACCAGAGTAGTACTTAGAAAGTCTTTCCATCTTTTTTGCCATTACCACTCTTTCTTTCTTTGTATACTTTTCAAGTCCACCGTCTTTGTTTTCTTTGTTATAATTTTCTAGTTCAGCAATTCTTTTTTTGATTTCAGAAAAGTTTGAAATAGTACCTCCAATCCAGCGTTCTACAACGTATGGCATATTTAGAGAATCTGCTGTTTTTTTGATGATTTCTTTTGCTTCTGGTTTGGCACCAACGAACAATACCATCTTGTTTTGGGATCCTAAACTTTTGATAAATTCTTCTGCTTCTCCCAATAAAACGGCTGTTTTTTCAAGGTCTATAATGTCAGTTTTGTTTTTTGTAGCACATATGTAAGAAGAAACACTAGGGTGTCTGCGTGTTTTACTATAGCCATAATGCGCTCCGGCATTAAACATTTGGTCTATTAAACTCTCTTTTTTTCCTTTTTGCATAAATCCATATTAACAGAAAGTTTATATTTTTGCAAATTTGTCACCTTTGCCAAAAAGGTTTTTTTCGGGTAGTATGAATACCATGAGACAATCTAAACTTTTTACTAAAACCAAGAAAGAAGCACCAAGCGATGAAGTGGCTAAAAATGCTGAACTTCTGATTCGTGGTGGATTTATCAATAAAGAAATGGCAGGGGTGTATTCATATATGCCACTGGGCCTCCGAGTTTTAAAAAAGATTGAAAACATAATTCGCGAAGAAATGAATGCTATTGGTGGACAAGAAATCACCATGTCGTCACTACAAGAAAAAGAAACTTGGACTCCAACTAATCAATGGAGCGACGAAGAAGTAGATATTTGGTTTAAAACAAAACTTAAAAATGAAACAGAGCTAGGCCTCGCTGTCACACACGAAGCACCCATCACTAAAATGCTTAAAAATTTCTTGAATTCTTATCGTGATTTGCCTATATCTGTATATCAATTTCAAACAAAATTTCGAAATGAAACTAGAGCCAAGAGTGGAGTAATGCGCACTAGAGAATTCGTGATGAAAGACGCATATTCTTTTTCTAGAGATGAAATAGAACACAATATCTTTTATGAGAAATGCAAAATAGCATATACTAATATTTTTAAACGTGTAGGTATCGGGCACTTGACGTATTTGACTTTTGCATCTGGTGGAATGTTTTCTAAATTCTCACATGAATTCCAAACTATTACTTCTGCTGGTGAAGACATTATTTACATAGATGAAAACAAAGGTATAGCCATAAATAAAGAAGTTTATAATGATGAGGTGATAGAACAATTAGGACTTTCCAAAGAATCTCTAGTAGAACACAAAGCTGTAGAGGTTGGGAATATTTTTACTTTAAGTACTAGATTTTCAGATGCATTAGATCTAAGTTATCAAACAGAAGAAGGGGACAAAAAGTCAGTATTTATGGGTTCTTATGGTATAGGACCTGCTCGTGTTATGGGTACTATTGTTGAGGTGCTCTCTGATGACAAAGGTATTATTTGGCCGGAATCTGTAGCACCATTTTATGTGCATTTACTAGTATTGGGCAGTGATGAAATAGTGATGAATGAGGCCAATAAAATATATGAGAGTCTAGAGAAAGCTGGAGTAGAAGTACTCTACGATGATAGGGTAGATATGAGTGCAGGCGAGAAATTTGCCGATGCAGACCTTTTGGGTATGCCATTGCGGGTGGTTGTGTCAGCACGAAGTATGAAAGAGAATGGGGTAGAGATTAAGAAAAGAAATGAAGAGAAAGGGCAGGTAATATCTGTAGATGAGTTAATTAATTTACTAATAATTGAAGTAAAAGATTAGTGATTTTAAAATATGTTTAAAAATTTTTATAAATATTTTTCAAATGACATTGGTATAGACTTGGGTACTTCAAATACTTTGGTGTATTTGAAGGGTCACGGCATCGTAATCAACGAGCCTTCTGTTGTAGCAGTTAATACTAAAACAAATCAAATATTGGCTGTAGGAGCTAAAGCTAAACAAATGCTCGGCAAGACTCCAGGTCATATACGTGCAGTTCGTCCACTTGTGGATGGGGTCATTTCAGACTATGAAGTCACAGAAGAAATGCTTGCATATTTAATAAATAAAGCTGATAAAATTTCTAAAAAATTTATGAAGCCACGTGTTGTCGTAGGAGTACCTTCAGGTATTACTAATGTAGAAACTCGTGCTGTCTATGATGCTGCTCGTTCAGCTGGAGCTCGTATAGTGTATTTAGTCGAAGAACCTATGGCGTCTGCCATAGGCATCAGATTGCCGATCAAAGAAGCTACAGGTTCAATGATAGTTGACATAGGTGGTGGCACGACAGATATAGCAGTGATATCTCTCGGAGGAATTGTAAAATCAAAAAATATTAAAATCGCAGGCGATAGACTAAACAATGACATCATTACTTATATGCGTGACGAGTTCAAAATTTTAATTGGTGAATCTACTGCTGAACAAGTCAAAATAGATGTCGGATCAGTTTTGCCTGGAGAATATATGGAAACAGCAGTAAGGGGCAGGGATCTGCTGACAGGTCTTCCTCGTGAAGTTATAGTTACTGATGCAGATGTTCGCGAAGCTTTTAGTCTTTCAATTAAAGAACTTGTTGAAGGAGTCAAAGATGTATTAGAAACTACTCCACCCGAAATACTTTCAGATATTATGCACAAAGGCATCACTGTTTCTGGCGGTGGAGCTTTGTTGTTCGGGTTAGATCGTTTGCTTAATAATGTATTAAAAATCCCAGTGTATGTAGTTGATGATCCACTCTCTGCTGTAGCGCGTGGTACTGGTATCATACTGGATGATTTGGATTATTACAAAGAAGTTTTAATAGGAAATCAGGATGAATCATCGCCTAGATAAGAAAAATAAAAATAAATCTTTTTTACAAATAACTGTACTAGGTATTTTGTTGTTATTGGTAATTGTATTTTATAATCCTATGTTTAGAGGTTTGTCTTATATATTTCATATTATCTCAAGGCCTGTTTTGATATTGACTAATACAATAGGTGGAAAGATTTATAATATGCAATCCTTTCTTGAATCCAAAAATATTCTGTTGAAAGAAAATGAAACCTTGCGTAATAAATTAAATGAAAACGAAGCTAATATGGCTAATTATAATTCAATTTTAGCTGAAAATACAAAACTAAAAGAAGATTGGGGTAGAAAAAAAGAAAATACCAATATGATCGTTGCTACTATTTTATCTAAACCAAATATTTCTTTGTATGATACTTTGATTATAGATATAGGTGAAAATAATAATATCAAAATAGGGAATAATGTTTTTGCATTTGGATCTGTACCTATTGGGCGTGTAAGAGAGGTCTATAAAAATTCTTCCAAAGTTGTTTTGTTTTCAACTGGAGGTGAAAAAACACAAGTAGTCCTGTCAGGACAAGATATCTTCTTGGAATTAGTTGGACGTGGAGGTGGTAATTTTGAAATGATAATACCTCGTGATCTAGAAATACCAGAATACACAGAAT